>CAMBXJ010000080.1 GCA_945871455.1 Asaia bogorensis | reverse complement strand
CCGAGGCATCCGCGACCGCGGTGGCGATACCCGACACCTCGTCGCGGTTGCGTCGGCCCGCGAAATCGCCGCGGTGCCCAACGTTCCGCCGATTTAACAAGTGGAACCATGCTCCCCCAAGCCTCGCCGAAGCGCCATACGCATCATCGCCCCCCTCCAACGCCTCCACGCCGCCCGGCCCAGCGCGGGCTGCCAGCGTTTCGCCCTCCTTTCTTGACACGCACCCAACCCACCGCTACGCCCCCGCGCCATCCTGGCCCGCACTCGACCCCCGCCTGCCGACCGCCGTCGGATCGCCATTCCCGGAGTTCGCCTCATGCCCGTTCATGCCTTTATCTTCCCAGGCCAGGGCAGCCAGTCCGTCGGCATGGGGCGCGACCTTGCCGCCGCCTTCGCGCCCGCCCGGGAAGTGTTCCAGGAAGTCGATGAAATCCTGAAGCAGAAACTGTCGAAACTGATGTTCGAGGGGCCGGGTGAAGAACTCGTCCTGACCGAGAACACCCAACCCGCCCTGATGGCACACTCCCTGGCCGTGTTGCGGGTCCTGGAAGCGGAAGGCGGATTCATCCTGCGCGACAAGGCGATCGTGGTCGCCGGACATTCCCTGGGTGAATACAGCGCCCTGGCCGCGGCGGGCGCGTTTTCCGTCCCCGATGCCGCACGCCTGCTGAAATTGCGCGGGCAGACCATGCAAAAAGCCGTGCCCGCCGGCATGGGCGCGATGGCCGCGCTGCTGGGCGCGGATATGAAACAGGCCGAGGCAATCTGCGCCGAAGCCGCCCCGGTGCCGAATACCGATCCGGTGCAGACCGAAATCGTGGAACCCGCCAACGACAATGGCGGTGGTCAGGTCGTCATCTCCGGCCATCGCACCGCGATCGAGCGCGCCATCGAAATCGCCAAGACCAAGGGCATCAGGCGCGCCATGCTGCTGCCGGTCTCCGCCCCCTTCCATTGCGCCCTGATGGCGCCCGCCGCGGACGCGATGGCCGAGGCGCTGACCACGACCATGCCTCTGCGCCCGCTGGTGCCGCTGGTCGCCAACGTGTCCGCGGCTAAGGAAATGAGCCCGCCCGACATTCGCGAACTGCTCGTCCGGCAGGTGACCGCGACGGTGCGCTGGCGCGAATGCGTGAACACCATGACCAACCTGGGCGTGGATAGCTTTTTGGAACTCGGCGCGGGTAAGGTGCTGACCGGTCTGATCAAGCGAATCGCTCCGGAAGCCACCGGAGCCGCGGCCGCCACCCCGGCGGAGATCGAGGCGATGTTGAAACTTCTATAAGGGAGGCGGCCATGTTCCGACTCGACGGCAAGGCTGCATTGGTCACGGGTGCGTCCGGTGGCATCGGCGCCGCCATCGCGCGCGCGTTGCACGCCCAGGGCGCGTCGGTGGCCCTGTCCGGCACGCGTCGCGATGCGTTGGACGCGCTGGCGGCAGAACTCGGCGAACGGGCGTATGTCTGCCCGGCCGATCTGCGTGACGCCGCCGAACCGGACCAACTGATCGAAGCCGCGGAAGCCGCCGCCGGCCCGCTGCATATCCTGGTCAACAATGCCGGGATGACCCGCGACATGCTGGCCATGCGGATGCGGGACGCCGATTGGCAGGCCGTGCTGGACGTCGATCTCAGCGCGCCGTTCCGCCTGGCGCGCGCCACCCTGCGCGGCATGGTGCGCCGGCGTGCCGGACGGATCGTCAATATCTCCAGCATCGTCGGGGTCACCGGCAATGCCGGCCAGTCCAACTATGCCGCCGCCAAGGCCGGCCTGATCGGCATGACCAAGGCGTTGGCGCAGGAAGTCGCATCCCGCGGGATCACCGTGAACGCGGTCGCACCCGGGTTCATCGTCACCGCGATGACCGAGGCGCTGAACGACGCCCAGCGCGCCAAGCTGGCCGACTCGATTCCCCTGGGCCGTCTGGGACAGCCCGCGGACGTCGCCGCGGCGGTCACTTACCTGGTGTCGGACGAGGCGGGGTGGGTCACTGGCGCCACACTGCACGTCAATGGCGGCATGGCGATGCCCTGAGCAAGCCTGACCGGGCCGGTCGGCCTTTCTAGGGGTTGGAAACCATGCTAAGCGGCCCGTGATACGTCCGGAATGGGCCGGCTTCATGAACCGACACCTGCCAGGGGCAAATCGGAAGCGGGCCAAATCTGAAGCGGGCCGGTCCTCTGGCAGGGCGATGTTCAGCCGGGGCGATGTTCAACCGGGGCGATGTTCGAAAACGAGACCTTAGAGCGTGGGAGTTGTGGAGCCGATGAGCGATATTGCAGACAAGATCAAGGCGATTGTGGTTGAGCATCTGGGAGTCGAGGAGAGCAAGGTCACCCCGGAAGCGTCATTCATCGACGATCTGGGCGCCGACAGCCTGGACACCGTCGAACTGGTGATGGCGTTCGAGGAAGCCTTCAACGTCGAAATCCCCGAGGATGCGGCCGAGAAGATCGCGACCGTGAAGGACGCGATCGAATACATCGAAAAGCAAGGCAAGGCCTGATTCAGTAACGCGCGAGAGGGGCTGCAGCGATGCGCCGTGTTGTGGTGACGGGCATGGGGATCGCCTGTCCCCTTGGAATCGGGGTCGAGCATGTCTGGCGGCGCCTGATCAACTCCGAATCGGGCATTACGTCCATCCAGTCCTTCGATACGAAGGAGCTGGCATGCAAGATTGCCGGTCAGGTGCCGCAGGGCACCAAGGCGGACAACAAGCTCGATATCGGCGAATGGATCCCGGTCAAGGACCAGAAGAAGATGGATCGTTTCATCCATCTGGCGCTGGTCGCGGGATCGGAGGCGGTCGAGGATTCGGGCTGGATCCCGGAAACCGAGGAAGACAAATGCGCCTCCGGCGTCATGATCGGGTCCGGCATCGGCGGCCTTAACACCATCGCCGATGCGGCGCTGCTGATCGCGCAAGGGAAGCTTCGACGGATTTCGCCGTTCTTCATCCCCTCGGCGCTGATCAACCTGGCATCGGGGCATCTGTCGATCAAATACGGGCTGAAAGGCCCCAATCACTCGGCCGTTACCGCCTGCGCCACCGGCGTCCACGCCATCGGCGATGCCGCGCGCCTCATCATGCTCGGCGATGCCGACGTGATGGTCGCCGGCGGCACCGAAGCCGCGGTGTGCGAATTGGGGATCGCCGGCTTCTGCGCATCCCGCGCCCTGTCGACCAACTTCAACGACCGGCCGGTCGTGGCGTCCCGCCCCTGGGACAAGGACCGCGACGGATTCGTGATGGGCGAAGGCGCCGGTGTCGTCGTGCTGGAAGAATATGAGCACGCGAAAAAGCGCGGTGCGAAAATCTACTGCGAGGTGGTCGGCTACGGCATGTCCGGCGATGCCTACCACATCACCGCGCCGGCCGAGGGCCATGATGGCGCCTTCCGCTCCATGCGCGCGGCGATGAAGAATGGCGGCCTCAGCCCGTCCGACATCCAGTATGTCAACGCCCATGGCACCTCCACGCCCCTGGGTGACGACCTGGAACTGGAAGCGGTGGAACGTCTGTTCGGCGATGCCGCGAACGGGCTGGCCATGTCGTCGACAAAATCGGCCACCGGACACCTGCTGGGCGCGGCCGGCGCGATCGAGGCGATTTTCTCGATCCTGGCGATCCGCGACCGGGTCGCACCGCCGACCTTGAACCTGGACGAACCCAGCAAGGCGAGCGTCATCGACCGAGTGGCCAAGTTCGCGCAGGAGCGCCCGATCCGCGTCGCCCTGTCGAACAGCTTCGGATTTGGCGGGACCAACGCGTCTGTCATCTTCCGCGCCGCCGCCTGATCCATCGCGCACCGCCGGGGACCCTGGGCAACCGGCCTCTCCGGCGGTCGCCGACGCTTCCCCCGAGCCCCGTGCATCGACGCCCGTTGCATCGACGTCCGATGCACGGACGCCTGATGTATCGACGCCCGATGCACGGATTCTTGGTGCGTCGGAGCCCGATGCATCGACGTCCGATGCACAGACGCCTGGTGTATCGACGTCCGATGCACGGACGCTTGGTGTGTCGACGCCCGATGCCCAGACGCCTGCCGTATCGACGCCCAGTGCGCGGACGCCCGCCACGGCAACGGATGCGGGGACGGTTGCCGCCAACGCGGGAATTCCGGTTGGTTCGACACCGTCCGATAGTGGACCGCCGGCCGATGCCCCGGATGTTGTTGCCGCGGGCACCGCTACCTCGGGTCCGACGGCCGCCCGCGCGGGCTGGCGCCGTCCGGTCGTCAGTGTCCTCGTCTTGTTGCTGCTGGCTGCCGCCGGATCGTCGTTGGGTGGCGCGTATTGGCTGCGCGTGGCCCCGGACCGCCCTGGCCCATTAACCGAATCCCGCGACCTGGTCGTGCATCCCGGGGGCACGACGGATGTCGCCCGTCATCTGGCCGAGGCCGGAATCATCGCCGACCCTCGGCGGTTCCTCGTGTTCGCCTGGTTCAGCCGTGACGAGGGGAAACTGCGCGCGGCGGAATTTTCCTTCCCGGCGCAGGCCTCCCCGCGCCAGGTCCTGGCCATCCTGCGCACCGCCCGCCCGGTCGAGCATTGGGTGACCATCCCGGAGGGTCTGACGGCCAAGCAGATTGCCGCCCTGCTCAACGCGACCGAAGCCGCCGCCGGAAGCGTGGATGCCATCGAGGAAGGCAGCGTTCTACCCGAAACCTATAGCTATGAACGCGGAACGGCACGATCCGCGCTGGTGCGGCGGGCACGGCAGGCAATGGAACGGGAACTGGCCGCCGCCTGGGCCGACCGGTCGCCGGACCTGAAACTGGCATCGCCGCGAGAGATGCTGATCCTGGCCAGCATCGTCGAACGGGAAACCTCCAGGGCCGATGAGCGCGCGGAAGTCGCCGGGGTGTATCTCAACCGGCTGCGCATCGGAATGCGACTGCAGGCCGACCCGACGGTGGTCTATGCCGCCAGCGGGGGTTCCGGGGTTCTGGACCGGAAGTTAAGCCGAGCGGATTTGGATCGAGGGGATTTGTATAATACGTATAGGAATGGGGGGTTGCCGCCGGGTCCGATCTGCTCCCCCGGCGTGGCGAGTTTGCGGGCGGTGGCGCGCCCGGCGCGGACGGATGCGCTGTATTTCGTGGCGGACGGGTTGGGCGGGCACGTGTTTTCGCGCACGCGAGAGGAGCATGAGCGCAACGTCGCGCGCTGGCGGGCTCTCGGCGCGACCTCTGGCGTTCTCGGCGACTGATGCTGTGGCGGGATTGGAGCCTTTATCGCTGATCCGACGGCTCTATCTGTTGGCCCGACCCGAGATGCCCGCGCGCCAGGAAGGCCGCGCCCCCCCTGAATACTCGTAACGGAGAACCGCCATGACCACCCCTGCCCCCGCGTTGATTGCTCGCGACACGGCCGGCGCCACGCCCTTGGAACCGGGCCGGCTTTCGGCGCTGATGCTGCGACATGGCAGCATGGAACTGCGCTGGTATGCGCCCCCTGGGCAGGACCCGCAGACCCCGCATGACAAGGACGAGGTCTATGTCGTGGTCTCCGGGTCCGGCTGGTTCCGGCGCGGCGATGAACATGTGGCGTTCAAACCCGGCGACGCGCTGTTCGTTGCTGCCCATGTGCCGCATCGGTTTGAGGATTTTTCCGACGACTTCGCCACCTGGGTGATCTTCTATGGACCGGCGGGCGGGGAAAGCCCGTAAGGCAGCAACCCGATCCGCGCCAGAAACTCCCGCGCCGGCGGAACCAAATCGGCACCGGCGGAGGCAACGAACGCCGCAAGCTCGGCGTCCGGGACCACCAGCAGCGGGTCGTATTCGGTGTTGCCGCTGGCCTGGTGGGTTGCACGGATCGTATCGGCATCCAAATGCGTGGTCATGGCCAGCCCCAGATCGGCGACTCGGCTGCCCGGATGCTCGACGATGCACAGCGGCACCGGCGCGCTGACATCGATGGGGGACAGCCCCAGTTCCTCATGCAGTTCGGCCAGGATCTGGCCGGCCAGATCGATGCGGTTGTCGGGCCGCAACGCGTTGGCGTCGACGCTGCCGGCCGGGGGCAATTGCCACATGCCGGGCTGATAGACCGCCGCGGAAGGCCGACGCCCGATGACCACCCCGCCCGCGGAATGCAGCACGCCACCGCCCGCGGAACGCAGCAAGCCACTCCCCGCGCACGTCAGCACGTCACTCCCCGCGCACCTCAGCACGCCACTTCCCGCGCACCTCAGCACGCCGCACACGGCCAACGGGCGCAGGTCCAATGCCTCCGCCAGCGACGGGTCGTCCATCTGCGCGACGATGCGGCGAAATTCCGTCATATGGCCGGTGATGTCGGACCGGGTAATGCGATCGGCGCTGAATACCCGGCCGTTGAACAACTGTCCGGCGCCGCCCGACGACACACGTTGGCATGCCGCCCGCCACAAGCGCTCCACCGCCTGGTCGAGCGCCGGTGAGAGGTCGGGCATCGGCCGCGTGACCCGCACCACCACATCGGCCGCGATTTCATGCACGACAAATCCGTCCACCCTGCCTCTCCGCCGGCCTCCGTTCACGCTTATGCCGACCCGCGTCGCGTGACCACATCTTTCGGGCAGGGGCTTTCGCTGTTGCGCCAGACGCGCGAAAAGACCCGGGACCGCCGATCCAGTGGAGACACGCCATGAGCCACAGCCACGACAATGATCATGCCCACGGGCATTCCCATGATCATTCCCATGGGCACGACCACCACCACGATGGTCCGCCGGCCCCCGGCACGATCGACTGGCGCCTGCACGGTGTGCGGGTGATCAAGGCCGACCAGTTGGACACCAACACCGCTCAAACCCCTGGCATGAACCGCGCCGCTGCGATCAATGCCGCGAGGGTCGGCGCGCAGAAGATCTGGGCTGGTACCGTCAGCATCTATGCCAACGCGAAGACCGGCGTGCATCACCACGGCGCCTTGGAGAGCGTGATCTATGTCGTGCGCGGCAAGGCCCGCATGCGCTGGGGCGAGAAGCTGGAATTCGTCGCCGAGGCCGAAGCCGGCGACTTCATCTTCGTGCCGCCTTACGTGCCGCACCAGGAAATCAACGCCAGCACGGATGAGACGCTGGAATGTGTTCTGGTCCGCAGCGACAACGAGGCCGTGGTGGTGAACCTGGACATCGAACCGGTGGAAGTGCCGGAAGCGGTGTTCTGGGTCGATCCGATCCACAAGCAGCCGTGACCCTTGGCGGATGCGGCGGAGTGCGGCGTCCCTCGGGACCCGCCCCCGCCGCGTCCGACAACGATCCGTGGTGCCCCGCGAGCGGATTGTGCTAGGAACGGTCCATGTCATACGCCCTGGACATCCCACCTCTGATGACCGTCGAGGAGTTCCTGGTCTGGGACGCACCCGACGACAGGACATGGCAACTGGTTGACGGGGAGGCGCAGGCGATGGCACCGGCCAGCCGAACCCATGGGATCATGCAGGCGCGTTTATCGCAAATGCTCGGCAACCACCTCGACGCAACCGGCGGTCGCTGCTCGGTCATCAACGCCCCGGGCCTGGTTCCGCGCATCCGGTCCGCCACCAATTTCCGCATCCCCGACCTGGGCGTGACCTGCACGCCCTATGAGCAGGAGGAGCATGCGGTTGCGGGTGTCATCCTGGCGATCGAAGTTCTTTCGCCGAGCAACCAGCGGGAAACCTGGACGAATATCTGGTCCTACACCACCATTCCCAGCCTGCGGGAAATCCTGATCGTGCAGAGCAGCCGGATCGGTGCGGTGTTGCTGCGCCGGCAGGACGACGGCGCCTGGCCCGGTGAGCCGACGACCGTCGATGCAGGCGATTTCACGCTGGAAAGCATCGATCTGACCATCCGGTTGCACGATCTGTATCGCGGCACCCGGCTGGTCCCGCTGCCCTCTCCCCCGGGGCCCTGACACGGCGCCTCTTGAGTGTCGGGCGATAGCGGCGGAAAGTAGCGCCAACACACCCAGGAGGACCCAAAATGCCTGAAAGCCCCGCCGATAAGGCCCTGTTCGCCGCCAGCGAGACACGTTTGCCGTTGAACGGCATCACCGTGCTGGACCTGACGCTCGCCCGCGCGGGACCCACCGCGGTCCGCCATTTCGGGGACTGGGGCGCCAATGTGATCCGGATCGAGCCGCCGACCGAGGAAGCCGAGGGCGTGACCGGCCGTCGGCACGGCTTCGACTTCCAGAACCTGCACCGCAACAAGCGCGCGATCACGTTGAACCTGAAGACGCCGGAAGGCCACGCGGCGTTCATGAAGCTGGTGAAAACCGCCGACGTGATCCTGGAGAACATGCGCGCCAACGTGAAGCACCGGTTGAAGGTGTCGTATGACGACGTGAAGGCGGTCAATCCGCGCATCGTTTACGGCAGCATCTCGGGCTTCGGGCAGGACGGCCCTTACGGGCCGCGCGCCGGCGTCGATCAGATCGCCCAGGGCATGGGCGGGCTGATGACCATCACCGGCGAACCCGGCCGCGGCCCGATGCGTGTCGGCATTCCGATCGACGACCTGACCGCCGGCAACCTGCTGGCTCTGGGCTGCATGATGGCGATCTATGACCGGGAACGCACCGGCGTCGGCCGCTGGGTCACGACGTCGCTGTTGGAAGCGCAGATCTTCATGCTCGATTTCCAGGCCAGTCGTTGGCTGATGGAAAAGGAAGTCGCGGGCCAGGCCGGCAACGACCACCCGACCGGCATCCCGACCGGCGTGTTCCCCACCAGCGACGGCCATATCAACATCGCCGCCAGCTCGTCTCGCGTGTTCGCCCGGTTCTGCGAGGCGATCGAGCGCAAGGACTGGCTGGAACGCGAGGACTGGAAAAGCCAGATCGGCCGGTCCAACGACCGCAAGGCGATCAACGCGGCGATCGGCGAGATCACACGGACAAAACCGTCGAACCACTGGATCGAATTGTTCGAGGCCAACGGCATCCCCTGCGGCCCGATCTACACGATCGACCAGGTGTTCGCCGACCCGCAGGTCAAGCATCTCGGCATGGCAACGGTCATGAAAAGCCCCTATGTCGGAGAAGCCGAGGTAGTGGCGTCGGCCATCAACATCTCCGGCTTCTCCAAGGCGATCCGCGCCTACACCCCGGACGCGGGGGAGCATCAGGCGGAAATCCTGAAATCGGTCGGCTACACCGATGAGGACCTGGCGGCGATGCGCGCGAAGGGGGTGATCTGAGATGCTGGAATCCACCGGAACCACATCCTTCGCCAGTGGCCGGATCCTGGCCTCGAAACAGGACGGGGTCGGGATCATCACCTTCAACCAGCCCGAAAAACGCAACGCCATGTCGATGGAGATGTGGGGCGGGCTGGCCGAGGTGCTGGGCGAGTTCGAGACGGACACCAGTGTCTGCTGCGTGGTGATGCAGGGCGCGGGCGACAAGGCTTTCGTGTCTGGCGCGGATATCAGCCAGTTTGCGAAGAACCGCTCCAACGCCGATGCGCAGCGGGAATATGATCGGATCACCAGTGTCGGGCGGGACAAGTTCAACGCTTTCCCGAAGCCGGTGATCGCGAAAATCCGCGGCTTCTGCCTGGGCGGCGGATTGGCGATCGCCATGGCGACCGACCTGCGGATCGCATCAACGGATAGCCAGTTCGGCATTCCGGCCGCGCGTCTGTCGGTAGCCTATGCGGCGGATTCGATCCGGAAACTGATCGATCTGGTGGGACCGGCGCACGCCCGTATGATCCTCTACACCGCGCGCCGGATCGATGCGAAGGAAGCGGAACGCATCGGCCTGATCAACCAATGCGTGGCAATCGAGGATCTGGACAGCACCGTGATGGACATCGCCCGCACCATCGCGGAGAACGCGCCGTTGTCGATCAAGGCATCGAAGCTGACGATCAACGAGATGCTGAAGGACGAGAGCCAGCGCAACATGGCGGTGGTGAAGGAGATGGGCGAGGTCTGCTTCAACAGCGCCGATTACAAAGAAGGCCGGACGGCGTTCATGGAAAAGCGTCGACCGGTGTTTGTGGGGCGGTAGGCTGGGCTGATCGGGCTGGCCGGTCTTCGACAAAGGCCAGCCCGATAGCGACATGGAAACACTCGTCTCTCGTGATAGGCTTGCCAGCTGCAAGGCAAGGAAGAGACGAGTGTTGACCAGGTGAACCTATTTTTCGAGAGTCGCATTGCCGACGCCTATCTGGGACCCACGCAAAAAATCAGGGTCCTGTCCGAGGCCTGGGCCGGACGCGAAGTCTATTGCGTCAACTGTCATAATAATGGCGTCGCAAGGTTCGCGAATAATCAGCCAGCAGCGGATTTCCACTGCACGCGTTGCTCCGAACAATATGAACTCAAGAGCCAACATCAGGCGTTCGGTCGAACAATCGCCGATGGTGCTTACCACTCCATGGTTGCGCGGGTCAGTGGGAACACCAACCCCAACCTCCTTCTGTTGAATTACGATCTGCCGTCTCTGTCGGTGACCGATCTGTTCGTGGTCCCCAAGCATTTTCTGACAGCCGATACTATCGAAGAGAGGAAGCCACTCTCGCCGCACGCACGACGGCGTGGATGGATCGGTTGCAACATCCTTCTCGACCATATCCCAATGGTTGGACGCATCTCCATCGTCAAGAACCGCGCGGTCGTGCCGGAGCATGACGTTCGGGAGAATTGGAAAAAGACACTCTTCCTTCGTGATTTCCGAGTTCCCGAGGCAAGAGGATGGCTTCTCGAGGTGATCAAATGCATTGAGGCGATTGGTGAGCCAAGGTTCAGACTCGAGCAAGTATATGCATTTGAAGCTGATCTGCGCAAAATCTACCCTGGCAACGCGCATATCAAGGAAAAGATACGCCAGCAACTTCAGGTTCTACGAGATCATGGATTTCTTGAATTTGCCGCCCGCGGGACATATCGTTTGCAAGGCTGACTGTTTTTGTCTTGGCTGTTCAAAAGCGGCGTAACGTGACACGCGCGGTCATGGCGTCCCCGCCGCCCGATAACGACCTGAAATGCGCGATGGGCCTCCGTCGAGTTGCGTTGGGCGGCGTGGTGGCCGGGGGTGCGAACCAAAGTTGTGGGATCGAGTACACGCCTCACCGTCATTGCCAAACTTGATCCGGCAACCTGCCCCCTGCCGCTGAAGCGCGGGTTGCCGGGTCAAGCCCACGGCTGTCCGGTTTAAATCTGTCGCCCCGGCGACCCTAGGAATTTTCTCCACTCGGGTCCGCGGTCTGGCGCCACTTCCTAGTGGTGGGTCGGCCCAATCCGGATCGTCCCGACCGGTCGC
>CAMBXJ010000079.1 GCA_945871455.1 Asaia bogorensis | reverse complement strand
GCCAGGGGCTTTGCCCCTGGACCCCACCAAAGGCGCGGCCTTTGGAATGCGATTCGTTTGTTGCCTTGGAGGATGGGGTCCTACACGGACCTATCACCGTCCGTGTTGGACCCCATCCTCCTAGGCAACAATGGTCCGGTTCCAAGGGCCGTCGCCCTTGGTGGGTCCAGGGCAAAGCCCTGGTCGGGGTCCAGGGGCGGAAGCCCCGCCCTTCTACCCCTCCCGCACCAATCCCAGCACCGCTTGCAACCGCACCAGTGTCCCGTCGTCCACCTGCCCGGTCACCGCCTCCGGCCGCCAATGCCGCTGAAACGCCCGCAGCACCGACGCCAGTGCCGGGTCCAACGCGCCCTCCGAGGCCAGTTGGTAGCCGATATCGATCAGGGCGGCGCGCACCGGGCGCAGCGACACGGCGTCGCGGAAGATCCCGCCGGCACCCAGGTCGGGCACATCCTCCGGCCAAAGCCCCACGCCATTCCGCGCCAGTTCCCGCCAGTCGAACCGCTCCCCCGGGTCCTCCTTGCGATCGGGGGCCACGTCGCTATGCGCCACGACATTGCGGGCCGGGATCGGGTGCCGCTCCTGAATCGACAGGCACAGATCGCAGACCGCCGCCAGTTGCAGCACCGGGAAATCGCGATAGCCCCATTCGTGGCCAGGATTGACGATCTCGATCCCGATCGAGCGCCCGTTCAGCGCCGTGTGCCCACGCCAATACGACACGCCGGCATGCCAGGCCCGCCTTTCCTCCGCCACCAGTTGGATAACCGTTCCATCCTCGTCAACGACGTAGTGAGACGAAACCTGCGCGGCGGGATCCCGCAATCGGTCGATCGCCGCCCGCGCCGAACGCATCCCCGTGTAATGCAGCACGAGTGTATCGATCGGCATGCCCCCCGGCCGATCGTCCTGGTTCGGACTCGGCTCCTCCCGCACCGTCATGCGCGGGGCGCCGGGCATTTCCACCCAGGGTTCCGGGTTGGCGACGAGCCGAAGATGGGGGGGATTCGGGCGGCGGGTCACAGGCCACGCTCCCGCTTAATGCGATCCCAGGCCGCATTGATGCGGGCGACCTTGTCGCTCGCCTTGGCGACGAATTCCGCCGGCACCCCTCGGGCGGCGAGGCTGTCCGGGTGATGCTCCCGCATCAGGCGCTTCCAGGCCTCTCGCAACTCCCGCTCTCCCGTTGAACGAGGTACCCCCAACACAGCATAGGGGTCGGGTTCATCCGTCTGGTGCTGCCGTGGGATGGACCCGTTGGCACGGTCCCAGGCGGTCTGGTCCAAACGGAAACAGCGATGCACCCCGCGTAGGAACTCCTGCTCTCCCACGGTGATGGGGCCATCGGCGCGGGCAATGACGAACAGCGCCGTCAGAACGTCCTCCAAGGTGCCACGATTGTCCGAGAAGGCTTCCGCCAACTGATCCGCGTAAGGCTCGAATCCGTCGGAACTATCGCGTGCCTGGTCGAACAGGCGGCCGATATCGCGGACCGCTTCCGGCGGGATGCGGAACTGGCGCTTGAACGCGTCGATTTCCTCACGGTTCACCGGGCCGTCGGATTTGGCCAGTTTTGCCGACAGGACCACGACGACGATGGCAAAAAGCTGATCGCGCCGGCCCAGCAGGGCGGCGACGCGGGCGGGGTTGAAATCGGCGCGGGCACCGAATGGCAGACGCATCCGCGGGATGGTGCCGGAATCGGCCGCATGCCCCAGCGCCGCCCCCACCAGGGCGCCAAACGGCCCTCCCATCAGGAAGCCGGCCGAACCGCCGATGATCTTGCCCCAGTAACCCATGATCAGGGAGTATCATGCGAAGGTTTACCAGAGCAAAACACGAAAGAGCAAAACCGGAACTTCCGGAGGTTCGGCACGTGCCGGTTAGGGTGCGGCCTGGGGCGCCGGCGGCCGGCGGCTGGGCGCGCTTGTGCCCCGGACGGGCCGAAACCGGGGGAATTCGATCCGAGGCGGGTCAGAAATCCGTGACACGCCCCTTGTGCTGCCAGTCGCCGTATCGGGTGGGCTCCGGGCCCGGCGCACCGCCGACCTCGGGTGGCAGTGGCGCGGGTTTGGCGACCGGTGCGATATCGGGCACGGGCGGCGCCGCCTTGGACTGGGAATCGGGACCAGGGGAAGCCGCCCCAGGCGAATCGGGCCCAGGGGAGACGGGCCCAGGGGAGACGGGCCCAGGGGAAACAGCCTCAGGGGAAACAGCCACGCGAACATCGGGATTGGACGCGCTTGTTGGCGATGCCATCGTCAACCTCCGCCGGGCGGTTTGGTGGGGATCGTGTTCCAAATGGCCGCCGAGGGAGGCGGACCGGCATCCGGATTCCAGTGGCCGGATTTTTTCAGGGCCTCCGCCACTTCCTTCGGCATGTAGGATTCGTCGTGCTTGGCCAGAACCTCGGACGCCTGAAAGCCGCCATCCGGGCGGAGAACGCCCAGCGCGACGACACCCTGGCCTTCTCGGAAGATGTCGGGAAGGATGCCGGCATAGGTGACGGCGACACTGTTCGCGCCATCGGTGACGCGGAAATTGGCCGAGGGGCGACCCTGCGTCGCGCGCTGCACACTGCCTTTTTCCACCAGGCCGCCCAGGCGAACCGTGCGTCCGCCGGCACCGACCGTGGCGAGGTCCGACGGGGATACGAAATGCTGAAGATTGTCGCTCAGCGCCCAGAGCGACAGGCCGGCCGAGACGCTGACGCCAAGGCCGCAGAGCAACAGCATAGAGAGACGCCGCCCCTTGCGGGTCATTGCCTGGTTCTCCCCCGCAGGCGCGGGTCGACCGCGGCAAGGCGCCGGCGGGCGAGGCGGACCCGGCGCAGGGCGTCGAGGGCAAGGCCCAGCGGGATCAGGACCCCCAGGGCATACGACATGGCGATAAACGGCAGATGGGTCACACGTCCTCTCCGGCGGGCGCATAGGGACTGGTATCGGCGGCGCTGGCGCGTGCCATCAGCAGCCCACGCAGGCGGCGTTCCATCACCGCGGCGCGGGTCCGGGCCAGGACGATGGCACCAAACAGCAGGCTGTAGCCGAGCGCGGCGATCAACAGCGGCCAAAGCATGTCGACATGCAGCGCCGGCGCCGCCGTCAGGGAAAACGAGGACGGTTGGTGCAAGGTGTTCCACCAGTCGACGCTGAATTTGATGATCGGCAGATTGACCACGCCCACCAGCGCCAGAATCGCGCCCGCGCGATAGCCGCGGGCCGGGTCGTCGAAGGCCCTCACCAGGACGATATGGCCCAGATACAGGAACAGCAGCACCAGCACCGAAGTCAGGCGGGCGTCCCACACCCACCAGGTCCCCCACATCGGCTTGCCCCACAGGCTGCCGGTTGCCAGGCACAGCGCGGTGAAAGCGGCGCCGACCGGGCCAATTTCAGCCGCCGCGAGATCCGCCAGCGGGTGGCGCCACACCACGGACAGCACGGAGCAGACGGCCAATGCCAGATAACCGCCCAAGGCGAGCCAGGCGGACGGAACATGCACGTAAATGATGCGCACCGCGTCGCCCTGCTGCCAGTCGGACGGTGAGAGAAACAGGCCCCAGGCCAGGCCGGTAACCATCAGAAGCAGTCCCGGCACGGCGATCCACGGCAGCACCGCGCCCGACAGCCGCAGGAAGCGACCGGGATTGGCGAAGCGGTGCAGGGATCGCCCCGTTGGGGGCGCGAGCTTGGCGGGCGGGTTCACCCGGGCAACCTAGCGGATACCGCCTTGCGTTTGAAGCGCCGCCATGGTGGCGTAGTGTCCAGAATGGCCGCGTGCCCGCGATCCAGCGGCGCGGGGGCGCTCGATGGGGCCGCGATCGCGATCCGCTGGCGTGCAACAGACCAAGAACCGGCCCCGGCAGTGTCCGCATCCGGGTCCATAACCAGGGGGAACCCGAAGAATGCCAGCCGATTCGCCCGCCCCCCGGTCGTTGTACCCGACCGCTCGCGGAGTGCCCGCCTGATGGCCTATTGGCTGGTGAAATCCGAACCGGATGCGTTTTCCTGGGACCAGCAGCGCGCCAACGATATCGAACCCTGGACGGGCGTGCGCAACCATTCCGCGAAACTCAACCTGAAGGCGATGCAGACCGGCGATCTGGCGTTCTTCTACCACTCCAATATCGGCAAGGAGATCGTCGGCGTGGTGGAGGTGGTGCGGGAAGCCTATCCCGACCCGTCGGCCGAGAAGGGCGACTGGGTGGCGGTCGACATGAAGGCCCGTGCCTCGATGCCGGTGCCCGTCACCTTGGCCGCGATCAAGGACACGCCTGCGCTGGCGGAAATCGCCCTGGTGCGCCAATCGCGCCTGTCGGTGATGCCGATCTACCCGGAGCACTGGGCGTTGCTGTGCCAGATGGGGCAATTGACTCTCGGATAACGGAACACGCGAGCATGGACCAGTTGATCGAAGACGAACCGCGCGCTTTGTGCCGCATAGAGGATATTCCCGACGGCGGTGCCCGCGGGTTTGCCGCCACGCCGGGCGGCTTCACCGGGCTGATGGCGGTACGCCAGGGCGAGAAAATTTTCGTTTATGTGAACTCCTGCCCGCATATCGGCACGCCGCTGGATTGGACGCCGGATCGCTTCCTGTCCAACGACGGCTCGGTCATCATTTGCGCCACGCATGGGGCGGAGTTCCGGATCTCCGACGGCATCTGCACGAAAGGCCCGTGCCGCGGCGATTATCTGGAAGCGGTGGTGACGGAAATCCGCGATGGCACTATCTACGTGCCCAAGGATGCCGGCCTGTAGAGCACGGTCAAGCCGAGCGGCCGGTGACAGCAGGTGAATTATACGACAAATCAAATCGCCAGTGCGGCTTCCCGGTTCCGGTCAGGGTAAAGCCGATCTTGGACGCAACAGGGAAACAAGGACCCAAGCCATGTCAGAGACCACCCCGTCGCTCGCCCAGGTTTTCCCCGTATTGCCGGAATTCGCGGCGAAGGCCCATGTGAACGCGGCCCGGTATCAGGCGCTGACGGAGCAGGCCGGAACCGATCCCGATGGATATTGGCGCGCGGAATCCTCCCGCATCGCCTGGATGAAGGCGCCGACCAAGATCAAGAACACCAGCTTTAAGGGCGATGTCTCGATCAAATGGTTCGAGGACGGCACCCTGAACGCCTCCGTCTCCTGCCTGGACCGGCATCTGGCGACTCGCGGTGACCAGACGGCGATCATCTGGGAAGGCGACGACCCGAACGTCAGCCGCCATGTCACCTATCGCCAGTTGCACGATCAGGTGTGCCGCCTTGCCAATGCCATGAAGGATCTGGGCGTGAAGCAGGGCGACCGCGTCACGATCTATATGCCGATGGTGCCGGAGGCCGCCGCCGCGATGCTGGCCTGCGCGCGGATCGGTGCCATCCATTCGGTGGTGTTTGGCGGGTTCTCGCCCGACAGCCTGGCCAACCGCATTCAGGATTGCGACTCCAACCTGCTGATCACCGCCGACGAAGGCCGCCGCGGCGGACGGACGGTGCCGCTGAAGGCCAATTCCGACGCGGCGCTGGAACAGTGCCCGTCTGTCAAGAACGTGATCGTCGTCAAGGTGACCGGCGGCAACGTGGCGATGAAACCCGGCCGCGACCACGATTTCGCAACACTCTGCGCCGCCGCGTCGCCCGACTGCCCGCCCACCGAACTCCGCGCCGAGGACCCGCTGTTCATCCTTTACACGTCGGGCAGCACCGGCAAGCCGAAGGGCGTGTTGCACACCACCGGCGGCTATATGGTCTGGGCCAGCTACACGCATGAGATGGTGTTCAACTACCAGCAGGGCGACGTCTACTGGTGCACCGCCGATGTCGGCTGGGTGACCGGGCACACCTATATCGTCTATGGCCCGCTGGCCAACGGCGCCACCACCCTGATGTTCGAGGGGATTCCCAACTACCCCGACAGCAGCCGCTTCTGGCAGGTGGTGGACAAGCACCAGGTCAACATCTTCTACACCGCTCCCACCGCCCTCCGCGCCCTGATGCGCGACGGCGAAGGCCCCGTAAAAGCCACCTCCCGCAAGTCCCTCCGACTGCTCGGCAGCGTCGGCGAGCCGATCAACCCGGAAGCCTGGCTCTGGTATCACCGCGTGGTCGGCGACGGCCGCTGCCCGATCGTCGATACCTGGTGGCAGACCGAAACCGGCGGCATTCTGATCAGCCCCCTGCCCGGCGCCACCGCGCTGAAGCCCGGATCCGCCACCCTGCCGCTGCCCGGCGTGAAGCCGTTGATCGTCGATGGGGACGGCCATGAACTGCACGGGGTTTGCGAGGGCAATCTCTGCCTGTCCGATTCCTGGCCCGGCCAGATGCGCACCGTTTTCGGCGACCATGAGCGGTTCGTGCAGACCTATTTCTCGACCTTCAAGGGGCTGTATTTCACCGGCGACGGGGCGCGCCGGGATGCCGATGGGTATTACTGGATCACCGGGCGGGTCGATGACGTGATCAACGTCTCCGGCCACCGGATGGGCACCGCCGAGGTCGAAAGCGCCCTGGTCGCGCATCCCAAGGTGGCCGAGGCGGCCGTGGTCGGGTTCCCGCACGACATCAAGGGCCAGGGCATCTACGCCTATGTTACCCTGATGGTCGGCGAAGAACCGACCGAGGCGTTGCGTAAGGAACTGATTGCCTGGGTCCGGAAGGAGATCGGCCCGATCGCCTCGCCCGACGCGATCCAGTGGGCGCCCGGCCTGCCGAAGACCCGCAGCGGCAAGATCATGCGCCGGATCCTACGCAAGATCGCCGCGAACGAGACCGACAGTCTCGGTGATACGTCCACTTTGGCCGATCCCGGCGTGGTGACCGACCTGATCACCCACCGGGTCGGCTAGGGACCGATCCAATTGGAGGGTGGCGATCGGCGCGACGTCTCGCCACCCACGATTTGCGGTGTCGATCTCCGCAAAGCCGTGGGTGCACCGCCAACGCAGGCCATGACGAGTTGGGCCGGCAATGCCCGGGATGGACCGATCGCGCCTTATCCGGGACGGACGATCATTCCTCGGGCCGGAACGCCATCGACACGCCGTTCATGCAATAGCGCTGACCGGTCGGCCGAGGCCCATCCGGGAACACGTGGCCCAGATGCCCGCCGCACGCGCTGCAATGTACCTCGACCCGGGTCATGAAGAAACTGCGGTCCTCCGTCGTTCCGACCGCGCCCTCCAACGGCTCCCAGAAGCTGGGCCAGCCCGTGCCGCTTTCGAATTTAGTCCCCGCGGCGAACAGGTCCTGGCCGCAGCCGGCGCATACGAACGTGCCGGGGCGCTTTTCCTGGTTCAGCGGGCTGGTCCCGGCCCGCTCCGTCCCGTGCTTGCGCAACACCTGGTACTGCGCCGGGTTCAGCTTTTGGCGCCATTCGTCCTCGCTATGCTGCACGGGAAATATCTCCGCCACCGCTTCCTCGCCACCGCCGAACAACCGCTTCATGACCCTAGACTCCTCTTATCGCTGGCAACATCCTAGCCATTGCCATGTAGTGTAGCGCCTAAACCGCCGGCTCGCTAATCCATCCTGCGCCAGTGGGGCGCCAGTGGGGCGTCACTGGGGCGTCACTGGGGCGCCACAGGTTGGAATTTCCCATCAGGAGACCCTGTCATGTCCGGACTTTCCCGCGGTTTGCTGCCGGCCTTGCCCGAGGACGCGGCCAGCGCGTCCCTGGCCGGACGGATCTGGCGGCCCGAATTCGCCGGCCCCTGCGTCATCGCGATCCGGGACGGGCAGGCGATCGACATCTCCCGGACTTTTCCGACGATGCGCGACCTGTGTGAGACGCCCGACCCGGCCGCTGCCCTGAATGCCACTCAAGGCGAGAATCTCGGTCCGATCGACCCGATCCTGGCCAACACCCCAACCGACACGCGCGACCCTGAAAAACCCTGGCTACTGACCCCGATCGATCTGCAAGCCATCAAGGCCGCCGGCGTCACCTTCGCCATTTCCATGCTGGAACGGGTGATCGAGGAACGCGCCCGGGGCGACCTGACCGCCGCCGCGGCGATCCGGGCGGAGGTCACACACCTGGTCGGCGACGATCTGGCACGCCTGAAGCCCGGCTCCCCGGAAGCGGCGCGCCTGAAGGACGTGCTGATCCAACAGGGCGCGTGGAGCCAGTATCTGGAAGTCGGGATCGGCCCGGATGCGGAGATTTTCACCAAGGCTCAGCCCATGGCCGCGGTCGGGACCGGCGCCGATGCCGGGGTGCATCCCGGATCGTCCTGGAACAACCCGGAACCGGAGGTGGTGCTGGTCGTCGCGTCCACCGGCCGGATTGCCGGCGCAACCTTGGGCAACGATGTGAACCTGCGCGATGTGGAGGGGCGGTCGGCGCTGCTGTTGGGAAAAGCCAAGGACAACAACGCGTCCTGCGCCATCGGCCCGTTCATCCGCTTCTTCGATGGCGGGTTCTCGCTGGACGATGTCCGGTCCACGACAGTGGCACTGAAAGTGGAAGGCGAGGACGGGTTCGTGATGGATGGCAGTTCCTCGATCGCGCGGATCAGCCGCGATCCGGCCGATCTGGTGGCGCAGATGGTGAACGCGCATCACCGCTTTCCAGACGGGGCGGTGCTGTTTCTCGGCACGATGTTCGCGCCCGTTCAGGACAGGGGCGCGCCGGGCCAGGGTTTTACCCATAAGACCGGGGATATCGTGACGATCGCGGCACCGAAACTGGGGCGTTTGGTGAACCGGATACGTCCGACCGATCAGTGTGAGCCCTGGACGTTCGGCACCGCGGCGCTGATGCGCAACCTGGCCAAGCGCGGCCTGCTGGGTTCAGGCGGATCGGCGTGACGCGAGGCATTTCGTCACCACCACCAACACCAGCACCACGGCCACCAAGGCCGCAATCACCGTCGCCAGGGCATAGAGTTCCGGCGTCACCCCCATCCTGGTTGTCGAGAACACCACCATCGGCAAGGTTGAGGCGCCGGGACCCGACGTGAAACTCGCCACCACCACGTCGTCCATCGACAAGGTAAACGCCAGCAGCCAGCCGGAAACCAGGGCCGGGGCCAGCAGAGGCAGAGTGATCAGCGCGAATACCTTCCACGGCGGGGCATAGAGATCGGCGGCCGCTTCCTCCAACGCCAACCCGGATTCGGCCAGGCGTGCGCGCACCACCACGGTGACGTAGGACACCGCGACCGCGGCATGCGCCAGGGTGACGGTGCCGGCGCCGCGCCCGGACGGGAAGCCGGTCAGATTCTCCAGCGCCACGAACAGCAGCAGCAGGGACAGGCCGGTGATGACTTCCGGCAGGACCAGGGGGGCGGCGATGGTGCCCTCGAACAGCAGGCGGGCGCGGAACCGGCCGAAGCGAGCCAGCGCGTATCCCGCCGCGGCGCCGATCACGGTGGCGATGGTGGCTGACACCGCGGCGATGCGGAGCGACAGCAATGCCGCCTCTAACAGAGCGTCGTTGCTGGCGAGCGATGTATACCAACGCGTGGAAAATCCGGTCCAGCTCGTCACCAGGCGGGAATCGTTGAAGCTGAATACGACCAGGAAGGCGATCGGCGCGTACAGGAATGCGTAGGCGACGATCAACCAGGCGGTCAGCGGCAGCGAACGTCGCACGCGAGGGGTCTCCGGCTTTGGCGGATTGCGTCACTATCGCAGGCGGGGACGGTGAGAGGGCGCCCGGTTGTCGCGATCATTTGTGCGCGTCGCCCTGACCATCAGTCGAACGCGGCCCAGGCCAGGAACATGACCGAGCCGGTGATCGCAATGCCGGCATGCACCGCCATCACGGTTCCCGAGATTGCCGAGCGCCGTCGCATCAGGAAGGGCAAGGTCAAACCGAGCAGCAGGGCGGCGCCCAGCAGGATCGCCGCCACCAGGCCGAATGCACCGGTGCCGGTGGCGACTCCGCGCGGGGGCCCTTCTACGGCCAGCACCAGGAGGCTCAACGCCAAAACCCCCATGCCGCCATGCAGAAATCCGACCCAGGTCAGCCAGTTCGGGCGACGCCCTTCCGCGCGCATATGCCATGCCGCCAGGGCCAGACCGAGGATCACGGCGGCCGAGAGCGCTATCGTTGCGTCACACGGCATCAGGCGCTCGGCCGCATCGGGCGAACCAAGCGGCAGCCGAGCGGGACAGGCTCGACGAGGAGGGGCAGGCGGTCGGGCGGAGCCTCAGACAGGGTCTGGGCCGACCGTATGGGCTATTCGGGTCAGGGAAGAATGCCCTGGGCGCGCATCCGCCCGATTTCGTCGGCCGAATAGCCGGCTTCGGCCATGACCGAGTCGTTGTGCTGGCCCAGGCCGGGGGCGCGCCGCGGCGGGATCTTCTCCACCCCTTCGATATGGAAGGGGGCGGAAATGGTCAGGCCCTTGCCATCGGCGAACGGCACCAGGGCGCCACAGGCCTGCATCTGGGCGTCGTCCAGAGCCTCATCGACGGTGCCGACAATGCCGAAGGTGACGCCGACGCTGTCCAGCACGGTGCGCCATTCGGCCAGGTCGCGGGTAGCGAAGACGTCATCCAGCACCGTGGTCAGCACCTTGGCGTTCTGCTTGCGCGCGGCGTCCGTGGCGAATCGCGGATCATCGGTCAGTTCGGGGCGGCCTATCGCGGTCAGGAAGCCGCGCAACTGCCGTTGTTCGTTGTAGAGAGCCATGATGAACCAGCGGCCGTCACGGGTCTGATAGTGGTTGGCGAGCGCGTTGGGCGCGTCCTCCCGCAGCGGGCGATGACCGACATGTTCGCCGAACAGGCGGGTCTGCACGGCACAGGCGTTCGCCCAGAGGCCGTTCTGCAGCAGCGACGATTTCACGACCCCGCCCCTGCCGGTCTTTTCCCGCCGATACAGCGCGGTGACGATCGCGGCATACATGCCCGTGGCGCTGGGATGATCGCCCATGCCGGGCATCGAGCGCGCTGGCGGCGTTGTCGGTTCGGCGCGCACCTGGTCCATCAGGCCGGTCCGCGCCCAATAGGCGGTCGAGTCGAAGCCGGTTTTCGCGGCTTCCTCCCCTTCTTCCCCATAGGCGGTGAAGGAGGCGTAGATCAGGCGGGGGTTCAGCGCGGTGAGATACTCGGCCGACAGTTTCAGGCGGTCGCGCACCGGCAGCGGGAAATTGGTGACGAACACATCGGCCGAGGCGATCAGCCGGTGCAACGCGCCGATGCCGTCCGGGTGCTTCAGGTCGATCGCCAGGCTGCGCTTGTTGCGCGAGGTAAGCTGCCAGTAATAGTCGAGGTCCTTGCCCGGCACCGGGCCGCGGCTGCGCCAGGGATCGCCCACGTCGGG
>CAMBXJ010000078.1 GCA_945871455.1 Asaia bogorensis | reverse complement strand
TGGATCCGACAAACCGGATGAACCCCGGGAAGGTGCTGCCCTGAACCCAAACGGCCCGAGTGGCCGGTCGTGGCCGGGCCTGGGCCGCTGGAGCGTGATGCGCCAGTCGATGCGCCAGTCGATGCGCGTGCGTTCCGGCGCAAACCGATTGCGACCGGGGAACCTTGGCTGTTACCATGGCGGGGCAAGGTCAACCGGAAAGGCTGCTATAGCGCTATTTGTTGGAAGTGCATGGATTCGGCTTGGCGACCCAAACCACCCGTCGCGCCGCCACAATCTCGCTTCTTCGTGCTCTTCGTGTCTTCGTGGTGGAAAATAGCGGTGGTCGAGTAAGGACGCCTGAATATCCGTTGGGTGAGCCGGCTGTTTGTGCCGGTGCGGGCGGATAGACTGGACGTTTTTTCACCACGAAGGCACGAAGATCACGAAGGGTTGCTGCACGTTGGTGCCTACGGTCCCGCTATGAAAGGCTTCTGGCGTGGGCCTGTTCACGGCGCGGGCAAGCCTCTTTGGCGCCTCCCTGTACATCGCGACCGAGCGTCCGATATACTGCCGTGGCTGACCCGATCACCCGCCGCGAATACGGCCCCCCGTCTGTCACGGTCATTCCTTCTTCGTGTCCTTCGTGCCTTCGTGGTGGAAAATAGCGGTGGTCGAGTAAGGACGCCTGAATATCCGTTGGGTGAGCCGGCTGTTTGGGCCGGTGCGGGCGGATGGGCTGGAAGTTTTTTCACCACGAAGTTAGCCAGCGGTCGCGGCCGCACCCCCATGGTAGAAAATGTTGGTTTTCCGCCATTCTTTCGGATTCCGGGGGGTCTATTTCTCATGGTAGGCACGAAGGGCACGAAGCAGAGCCTGGTGAACCGGCGCCGCCGGCGGATGCCGTGGTGTCTCCGGCTAAAGCCAGCCTCCCGACAGGTAACGCGGCGAGAGCCATCGAAAATGAGGGGAAGCTCAACAAGGGCTGTGCGACCATCTGATAAGTAAGGCCGCGGGGCCGCCCATCCCGACGATAGATCTTGCGGTTGACCCATGACGAATGGGTCAGCGGGCGTTGGTGTCACTCTAGCTGACCAAGCCAGGCTTGCGCCGCTCGATCACCGCCGGACGGAAGGGGTGCCCGCGGTTGGCGGATCCACGCGATAATGTCGTGGATCGGGGTCGCCCGCCCCAGATCGCGGAGGGGGAGATGGTAGCTGTCGGGGTAGAACGCGCGCACCGGTCCGGGCGGCATCGCGTTCCAGATCACGGCGGTTGCCTCGGGCGGGATCAACTCGTCGCGTCCGCCATACAGGAACAGCGCGGTCTCCTGGAATCGGGGTGCTGACGCCATGGCGGCATCCATCAAGTCCACAAGGCCCCGAACCGCGTCGACGCGGGTTCCCTTGATGGTCAGCGGATTGGTGGAAAGCCGCCGCAAGGCGTCGATATTGTCGCTTGCCGTCACGCGCACCAGGCCGCGCCCGGTCAGGCGCAGACCGGGGACTGTTATAGCCGCGGCCCATAAGGTGGCCCGCATCAAGGGGTTCATCTTTGCCCGCCCCCATACCGCGGGCGCAATCAGGACATATTGCACGTCGGGCGGCGCATCGGGTTGGGTAGCGAGCACCATCAGGACCGCCGCGCCCATGCTTTCCCCCATCAGGACGAGCCTGGCGCGCGGGAACTGTCCTCTCAGGATCTCGGTCATCGCCCTGGTATCGGCGACCAACCCACCGGCCCCTGGCCAAAATGCCCGGGTTTCACTGGCGCCGAAACCGCGCTGATCCGGGGCAAACACCGCAATCCCGGCCTGGGCGAAGGCCGGCCCAGGGATTTCCCAGGCATCGCGGCTATCGTTCATCCCGTGTAGCGCCAGGATCACGGTGTCCGGTTCGTGGTCCGGCAACCACGCACGATACGGCAGGCGCGCACCGTCCCGCATCACGAAGGCATCCGCGGTGGCGGAAGGGATTGTTGTCGCTTCTCCCGGTGGCGCCAAATGGGTCGCGCAGCCTCCAAGGCCGAGAACCATAACAATAACAGCGGTCAGGCGGTGCATCGCAGGGGCATGGTTGAAAGCATCCGCAGTATCGCTATCATCATCGCGCACTCCCGACCATAGAGGACACCGATGCCGGACGGCACCGCCCGCACGACCCCCACCGAGGTGATTTCCGTGAACGAGCGTACTGTCGCCTGCGATGGCGGCAATGGTGCACTGGGTCACCCTCGGGTCTTCCTGCATATCGAGGCACAGGAAATTCTGTGCCCCTATTGTTCCCGACTGTATGTCCTGAACCCAGGAGCTGGTCACGGGCACGGACACTGACATCACCGCGACTCCGCGGGTCGATAGCGCGGCGACCGTGATCGCGGTGGTCGATACCGGGTCGGGCGATACCGGATCGGGCGATATCGAGCAGGTGGGCCGCGACGAACGGCTGCATCTGGTCCTGGTCGATGGCTCGGGCTTTATCTTCCGCGCCTTCCACGCCCTTCCACCCATGACCCGGCCGGATGGAACGCCGGTGAACGCGGTCTTCGGCTTCACCAACATGTTGGCGAAGCTGCTGAAGGAGCATGTCGGCACGCATATCGCGGTGATTTTCGACGCCGGAAGGCTGACTTTCCGCAACCGCCTCTACGAGGCATACAAGGCTAACCGTCCCCCGGCACCCGAGGAACTGATCCCGCAATTCGCTCTTGTGCGAGAAGCGACCGAGGCGTTCGGCGTACCGGCGATCGAGCTGCCCGATTGGGAAGCCGACGATCTGATCGCCGCCTATGCGCATCGGGCGGCCGCTAGCGGTGGGGAGGTCACGATCGTGTCCTCCGACAAGGATCTGATGCAGTTGATCCGGCCGGGCATCGGCATGTTGGATCCGATCAAGCAGAAGCCGATCGGCCCGCCGGAAGTGTTTGAAAAATTCGGCGTTACCCCGGACAAAATGGTCGAGGTGCAGGCGCTGATTGGAGATTCCACTGACAACGTCCCTGGTGTGCCCGGTATCGGCCCGAAGGGTGCGGCGCAACTGATCAACGAATACGGCAATTTGGAAGCCGTCCTGGTCGCCGCCGCGGGCATGAAAGCGTCCAAGCGACGCGACATGCTGATCGAGCATGCCGACCGAGCCCGCATCTCTCGTGAACTGGTGCTGCTGCGCATCGACACGCCCCTGCCTCAGCCCATTCCCGACCTTGTGGTCCGTCAATCGGATCCGGTCCGGCTGGCGACCTGGCTGACGCAACAGGGTTTCCGCAGCACAATTTCTCGCTTGGGGCTGGATGGCGCCGCGGCGAAAACCGCAGCGCCAACCGATCTTGGCACGGCCGCAACCCCCGCGGCGACCGCGGAGACCAGTGCGCGGGTCGTGCCGGCGTCCAGTTTCGGGCCTTATCAGACCGTCACGACCCGGGAGGACCTGCAAGTCTGGATCGACCGTGCTACCGGTTCGGGTGCCATTGCGGTCGATACCGAAACCGACGGCCTCGACGCCATGCGCGCACGGTTGATCGGCTTGTCCTTGTCCACAGCCGCCGGACAGGCCTGCTACGTACCGATCGCGCATGAGATCCTGGCCGAACAACTGCCTCTGTCCGTCGCGATCGAGGTTCTGGGGCCGCTGCTTACCGACCCTTCCGTGGTGAAAATCTATCAGAACGCCAAGTTCGATCTGATGATTATGGGCCGAGCGGGCTTCCCGCCAGCGGGTCCTATCGATGATTCGATGCTGATTTCCTATGTGCAGGAAGCCGGCATGCATGGTCACGGCCTGGACGAGTTGTCGCAACTCCATTTCGGCCACACGCCAATCAGCTTCGATGAGGTCACCGGCACCGGCCGCAACCGCCTGCCTTTTGCCCAGGTGCCGATCGAGCGTGCGACGGCCTACGCCGCCGAAGACGCCGACGTCACCTTCCGCCTGTGGGATAGCCTGCGCCCCCGCCTGCGCCAGGCCGGTGCGCTGGCGCTCTACGAACAGGTCGAACGCCGTCTGCTGCCGATCCTGCTGGATATGGAGCGCGCTGGCATCAAGGTCGACGAAGACGACCTGCGCCGCATGTCGGTCGATTTCGAGGGCCGCATGGCCGTGATGGAGCAGGATTGCCATCGTCTGGCCGGCCACGCGTTCAATGTCGGCAGTCCCAAGCAACTCGGGGAAGTACTGTTCGACGAAATGGGCCTGCCGGGCGGCAAACGTATGAAGACCGGTGCCTGGGGGACGGATTCGTCGGTGCTGCAAACCCTGTCCGACCAGGGCCACGATCTGCCGGCCCGCATCCTGGAATGGCGGCAGTTGCAGAAACTGAAATCGACCTATGCCGACGCCCTGGTGCAGCAGATCAATCCGGACACCAAGCGGGTGCATACCAGTTTCGCGATGGCGATCGCCTCGACCGGACGGCTGTCTTCCACGGACCCGAATTTGCAGAACATCCCGGTTCGCACCGAGGAAGGCAGCCGCATCCGTCGTGCCTTCGTCGCCGAACCGGGCCATGTGCTGGTCAGCGCTGATTACTCGCAGATCGAGTTGCGGCTGCTCGCGCATGTGGCCGATATCCCGCAGTTGAAGGAAAGCTTCGCCAACGGAGAGGACATTCACGCGCGCACGGCAAGCGAGGTGTTCGGGGTCCCCATGGCAGGCATGGACCCGATGACCCGGCGGCGCGCGAAGGCGATCAATTTCGGCATCATCTATGGGATCAGCGGGTTTGGTCTGGCGCGCCAGTTGGGCATCGGTCCCGGTGAGGCCCGGGTCTACATCGATCGCTACTTCCAGCGTTACCCCGGCATCCGTTCCTACATGGACCAAACCAAGGCAGACGCCAAGGCGCTCGGCTATGTCACCACCCCGTTTGGCCGCCGCTGCTGGGTTCCCGGTATCGCCGACAAGAACGGTGCCAGACGGGCTTATGCCGAACGCCAGGCGATCAATGCACCTCTGCAGGGCGGCGCGGCGGACATCATCAAGCGCGCCATGGTCCGGTTGCCGGCGGTAATGCGCGCGGCCGGATCGCGGTCCCGGTTGTTGCTGCAAGTCCACGACGAGTTGTTGTTCGAGGCACCTGGAGACGAAGCCGCCGCATTGGCCGATCTGGTTCGTCAGGTGATGGAGAGCGCGGCGACACTGTCCGTGCCGCTGGTGGTCGAAACCGGGATGGGTCAGAACTGGGCAGAGGCTCACTGACGGCCGCCAGTCGCTGCATGGTCGCTCGGCAGCGATTATCCGGCCGCCGTAGGCGCGGTTTCCCCCCTGTTCCGACGCCAATCGTCAACCTGGATACCCAGCAGCGCCGCATGTGTGGAAGGTGCACGGGGTTGACCTTTCGGGCGGTCCAGAGCGGCTGCTGTTTAGTAGAGGTGCATGGCTGCAACGCGGGAAGAGCCAAAGGCACCCGGTCGCAAATCCGGCGCCCCGCCAGCGCCGCGTTCAAGCGTCCGGACTTGAGTGGCGTCTGATAAATCTCAATCCAAGCCCGCCGAGCGGCGACGCCGGGCACCAAACGTCGCGGCGGTTTGGTTCGATCAACCTCCCGTCCAGGCGATTGTCCTGGTCCGGTCGCCCCGCTGCCTTGCCGGCCTAGGCGGCTCGTTTCGTGGCGCCATGCACCTGGGCCAGGATCTCGAAGGATCGTAGACGGGCGCTGTGGTCGTAGATGTTGGCCGTGACCATCAGACCGTCGGCGCCGGTGTGCTGGATGAATTCCTCCAGCCCGCGTCGGACCGTGTCCGGCCCGCCCACGATCGCGCAGGCCAGGGCATCGTCCAGCATGGCACGTCCATGTCGGTCGATCCGCGAATCCATATCGGGGACCGGCGGCGGCAGCTTGGCCGGACGGCCGCGGCGGATGTTCAGGAACGACTGCTGGACCGAGGAAAACAGAAACCGCGCCTCGGCGTCCGTCTCGGCCGCGATCACGTTCACACCGAAAATGATGTGAGGTGCCGCCAATTGCGCTGAAGGTCGGAATTTCTCACGATAAATCGAGGCGGCGTGCATCATGTAGCCCGGCGCGAAATGAGATGCGAACGCATAGGGCAGGCCCAGCATCGCCGCCAGTTGCGCGCCATAGGTGCTGGACCCCAGGATCCAGATCGGCACATCCAGCCCGGCGCCGGGAACCGCCTGCACGGCCTGGTTCGGTTCGGCCGGTTGGAAGTAGCCCATCAGCTCTATCACATCCTGCGGGAAATCGTCGCCGCCGGACTGCAACGTCCGTCGCATGGCCCGTGCGGTGATCTGGTCGGATCCGGGGGCACGCCCCAGCCCCAGTTCCACGCGACCCGGATGCAAGGCGGCCAGGGTGCCGAATTGCTCCGCGATCAGCAGAGGCGCGTGGTTGGGTAGCATGACCCCGCCCGCGCCGATGGTGATGGACCTGGTGCCGGCCGCGATATGGGCCAGCGCCACCGCGGTCGCGGCGCTGGCGATCCCCGGCAAATTGTGGTGTTCGGCCATCCAGTAACGCCGGTAGCCCAGCGCCTCCACATGGCGGGCGAGGGACAGGGAGTTGCGCAGGGCCTGGCCCGCGTCGCTGCCTTCGGGGATGGGCGAGAGGTCTAGGACGGAGAGTGGGATCATGGGGGGACTATGGCGTGCGATGAGGCCGGCAGGAAGAGTGGGCCCCGCGCCCAACCCCGCCAGGGGCCTTGTCCGGGGTTTGTCCGGGCATTGTCCGGGCTTTATCCCCATGGTCACTTGAGACCGCACCAAAGGCGCGGCCTTTGAAGCAAGCTTCGTTATACCAACCGGCCGAAACAATGACCCATAGCTGTCCTCTCATCGGCATTGCCGGACTTCGAGAAGCGAGCGGTAGAGCACGGCAATGTCACGCACGCTTGTGACCCATTGCGACCCTGGGGGATGCCCTTTAGCCGGGATGGGTGGGGATCACCTCCTCGTGCGTTTGCGCCAGAGCGTCGTAGAAGGGGCACGGGTCCAGGGTGCCGATATGGCGATGCGGCACAATGACCGGCGAACCGGTCCCGCCCCGGGTTACTTCCGGCGGCGGCTGGCCTGGCACAACAGAGGGGATACGATGGCGGCGATGGACGATGACGACGATGTGCCCCGCCTGGCCCTGGGCGGGCGATTCTACATGACACCCACCGGCCACGCTCGGCTGCGGGAAGAATACGACCAACTGATGCGGGTCGAACGGCCGCGCGTGGTGGATGTGGTGTCCTGGGCCGCTTCGAACGGCGATCGCAGCGAGAACGCGGATTACCAGTATGGCAAGCGCTGCCTGCGGGAGATCGACCGGCGCGCGCGGTTTCTGACGAAACGATTGGAAAGCGCGGAGGTGGTGGACCCGGCCCGCCAGACCGTGCGGGACCGGGTGTTTTTCGGCGCCACGGTGAGCTATCTGGACGAGGCGGACACCGAAAGGACCGTCACGATCGTCGGCATCGATGAGGCGGACATGACGGATGGCAAGATCAGCCTGACCGCGCCGATCGCGGTGGCTCTGATCAAGGCAAAGGCGAAATGCGGCGATGAGGTCGCGGTGCACACGCCGCGTGGTGTCGAAACGATCGAGGTCGTGGAGATACGGTATCCTGATGCTGTCGTAACAGTCTGACCCATCGGCGGGATGCCTGGAGTGATGACTCGTACCAGGATATCGTGGGTGTTCAGGGATGGAAGTGCGCTGCCCCGGAACCCACCCCGTCCCGTTCGCCAATACAATTTTCGCAATGTGTTGCGTCGCGGACGCAATCTTCCAACGCCGAGTTACCTGGTGGTCCGTGTCGTTGATTTTGCGGGGATCGTGGCACGGATATCTCTCACCGTCATGGTGGGCGCAGGCCCACCATCCACCGCTTCTCCGCTGTCAACGGCCGTGGCGGGCCTACGCCCGCCATGACGGTGAGAGACAGGCAATCCAATCCCCGCATTTTGAACGACTCGGCGCATTAGCATTCAACAGCCCTGATCTTGCCGGCCTTCTCGGGCGCCCTGCTCCCGCGCGGCGGTACAGCGCCGCATAACCCACGGCGGCGGCACCGTTTGCCACAACGTCGATGGGCATTAACCTGAAATTTACTGATTACTGCTTCAATGCTGGCACAAATAGGAGGCTAACCGGCGATGAGTGGCCTCGTGCGGATTGTATATTGCAGCCGAAACCGTGTCACTGGCTCGCGCCCAGAAGTCGAGCTACAGATTCGCAAGATCCTGGCGGCGGCTCGGACGAACAATCGCGCAGCGCGCCTGACCGGGGCGATGACTTTCAATGACAGTTGTTTCGCCCAGGTGTTGGAAGGCGCTGTCGCTGACCTGGCACCGATATTCGGGCGGATACGACGTGATCCCCGACACAGCGACCTGAGAATCCTGGAACAGACCCAGCCGGCACATCGGATGTTTCCGCACTGGTCCATGGCCTATGTGGACGCACCAGGCAAAGATGGATGCCATCCGCTGGCACATTTCGTGTTCGAGGCGGCGCTGACCTGCGGCGCGGGACCGGAGGCCGAGCAACTGCTGGAGTCCTTGCGGCTGCTTACCAGGAACGCGACATGAGTTTCATGTGCGCTACTTCGTCAAATTTGGGAGGCTGACATTGCCGCGCGGCGGGCGGGTGAAGCGGAATAGAAAACCGCCGAACCCCCTCGTTCATGGCGTATCCGGGGTACCAGCCGACATTTCAATCCCTTCGTAGAAATCCGTCATCGCGACTTCAACGCCGATTTCCGGCATGCGCAGCGTGTCGCCCTCGGTCAGGGTTTCGGCGATGAATTGCCCGTCCTTGCGCGTGAAGACCATCGCGCCGATGGAATCCTGTTCCAGGATCACATAGCGCTGGATCGACGGGGTGGCGGCGTATTCGCGCAGCTTCTCGATGTGGTCGGTGCGGGCGGTACTTTCGCTCAGGACCTCGAACACCACGACGGGTTCACGCATGACGGTCGCTTTGGGGGAAACCCGAGAACAGAGCACGAAGGCATCCGGATAGCGGATGCGCCCGGCGACCTCGATCTTCAACGTCGGGCCGACCACCACGCACGGGGTCCCCCGCAGCCGGGTATGCAGTTCTGCCCGGATGTTGCCGCCGATGCGCTCATGCGCGAACGTGCCGCCGGTCATCGCAACAGGCTCGCACCCGTCGAATTCGTAGCGCAATTCCTGGCGTTCTTCCCAATCGAGGAATTCCGCCAAGTTCATGGGTTTGCGAAGGGCCACGCTCATGCGGCCACCATAGCATTTCCGTCCGTTCGCACCACGCAAACCGCATACGCTTGATTCCCATCCCCATGCCCTGTAGCGGAACAGAACCGACACGCCATGAAACCGAGGGACTCCAGATGCCAGTCATGCCGGGAAAGACCGCATTGCTCGAACTGCTGAAGCAGGAAGGCGTGCGCATCATGTTTGGCAATCCCGGCACCACGGAACTGCCGCTGATGGACGCCTTCGCGGCCGAGAAGGAGTTGCGCTACGTCCTGGCGCTGCAGGAAGCCCCCGCGATGGGCATGGCCGACGGCTATGCCCAGGCTTCCGGGGGGTTGTCCTGCGTCAACCTGCACGCCGCCCCCGGCCTCGGGAACGCGATGGGCATGCTGTATGACGCGCAGAAGGCCGGCGCGCCGATCATCGTCACCGCCGGCCAGCACGAGCAGCGCTTCAACTTCACCGAGCCTCTGCTGTGGGCCGACCTGCCCGTCGTCGCCCGCCCCTTCGTGAAATGGTCGGAGGAAGTGCGCCGCCTGTCCGACCTGCCGCGCGCCATCCACCGCGCGGCCAAGACCGCGCTCGCCCCGCCCACCGGCCCGGTGTTCCTGTCGTTGCCGGGCGATATCCTGACCGACTCGGAAGACCTGGACCTGGGGGAACCGACCCGTGTCGCCACCGGCATCCGCGGCGATGCCAGCGCCATCAGGCGCGCCGCCGAGATCATGGCCCGCGCGCAAAGCCCGGTGATCATCGCCGGTGACGCCGTGCCGCAGGGCGATGCGCTGCTGGAACTCGTGGCGCTCGCCGAAGCCCTGGGCGCGCCCGTGTATGACGAGGGGATGGCGACCCGCTGCATGTTCCCGTCGTCTCATCCGCTGTATCGCGGCGCCCTGGTGCGACTGCCCGCGGCGATCAACGGCATGTTGAGCCAGCACGACCTGCTGGTTTCCATCGGCGCTGACCTGTTCACCCTGTCCTTGCCGGACGACGTGGATTCCATGCCGGAGGGCATGCCGATCATCCATCTCGACACCAATCCCTGGGAACTGGGCAAGAACTATCCCGCCAAGGTGGCGATCCTGGGGGAACCCAAGACCACGTTGCCGGAACTGACCCAGGGCGTGCTGGCTGCCCGTTCCTCCGGGGATGCCGATCGTGCCGTCAAGCGCCTGGAGCATGTGCGGATCGAGGGGATCGCCAGTCTGGCCAAGCTGAGCGCGATGGCCGAGGCCGTCGCCGGCCGCCATCCGATCCACCCGCTGGCGCTGATGCAGGCGATCGGGCGGATGCTGCCGGCGGATGCCGTGGTGATCGATGAGACCGTGTCGTCCGGCACCGGATTGCGCCGCTTTCTGAAAAGCGATGACCCGCAGAGCTTCTTCGGCATGCGCGGCGGCGGCATCGGCTGGGGTCTGCCGGCCGCGGTTGGCGCCAAGCTGGCGCTGCCGGACCGCCCGGTGGTCGCTCTGGTGGGCGACGGGTCGGCGATGTACACGATCCAGAGCCTGTGGACCGCGGCGCGGGAAAACCTGCAAATGGTCTTCATCATCATCAACAACTACTCGTATCGGATCCTGAAGCAGCGCACCAACTCGATGAAGGCGCTGGCGGCGCAGACCGACACCTATGTCGGCATGGACCTCGATCGTCCGCGCGTCGATTTCTGCTCGGTCGCGCGGGGGCTGGGGCTGACCGCCCATAAGGCCACGACCCTGGACGACGTCCAGGACCTGCTGCGCCAGGCGTTGGCCGCCGATGGTCCCACCCTGATCGATGTGGAGGTCGACCGGTCCTGGAAGCCGGTCTGATGCGGTTCGCCGCGGTCCTGCGCGTGGCTCCGCAAGTGGCTCCGTGCGTTGTCCTGGCCGTGTTGTGCGGTGTCGCGTGGTTCGGGATGACGCAGCCGGCCCGGGCCGCGTCCGGCTGCGACCTGGATGAGGTCGTCGGCTACCAGTTGGTCCAGAAGAAGACGATCGAGGCTTTCATCGACGGTGGCCGCCGCCAGTTCGGCTATCAGGGCTGCGCGCCGGGTCGCGTGTTGATCTTCACCGACAACACCGGGGTGCGCTGCCGCGACACGGTCGTGCAACGCCTGGACATCCCGGTCGCCTATCTGTTCGCACGCAGCGAGTCCGACATGAAACTCTGTGTCGGCGACCAGATGCTCGGCGTCGTCCACGCGCGATGAGCGGCCGTTCCGAAACCTGACGCGCATCGCCAGAGCCCGACCGTGAGCCGGATGGGCAGAATCGGCGCCAAACGCGAGGC
>CAMBXJ010000077.1 GCA_945871455.1 Asaia bogorensis | reverse complement strand
CATCATCGGTGAGGTCCGCGGCGGCGAGGCGTTCGACATGTTGCAGGCCATGAACACCGGCCATGACGGCTCCATGTCGACCATCCACTCCAACACCACGCGCGATGCGCTGACACGCATCGAGAACATGGTGCAGATGGGCAACATGGGGCTGCCGTCAAAAGCCATCCGCACCCAGATGGTGGGCGCCATCGACATCATCATCCAGGTCGAGCGCCATCGCGACGGCGGCCGTCGGGTTACGCAGGTGACCGAGGTGTGCGGGATGGAAGGCGAGATCATCACCCTGAACGATATTTTCCAGTTCGAGCTCCTGGGCGAAGGCCCGGACGGCAAACTGTTCGGCCGTTACAAGGTCAGCCGCGTCCCGCCGTCGTTTCAGCGGCGGCTGACGGATTTCGGTCTCGAACGTGCCTGGAAGGCCGCGATCGACATGGATCTTGCGACATGACGGCTGTTTCCATGCCGCTTGTGCTGCTGGGTGGTGCCGCGCTGTCGCTGGTCGGCCTGGCCATAAGCGGCATCATGGTCTCTCGGGCGCAGCAGCGAGAGGTGCACCGGCGGGAACGTTTCGACGCGGTGATGGGCCGGCATCAGCGCGGGACCGAGGCCGAACTGGTCACGTTCCTGCAGCCGACGCAAAGCGGTCCCAAAGGCCTGATGGCGACGATCGCCTGGATATTCGGCTTCCAACTGGACAAGACGGCGCTGTACCCCGCCAAATGGTGGGTCGTCCTGATCATCACCCTGTTCATCGCGCTCGGCGTCCGATGGGTGACCACGGAACTGCTGGGCGACATTGCGATCGTGACCCTTCCGATCGCGTGGATCTTCTTCAGCCGCCGCTATTTCAATTGGTTCGAAACCCGCCGCCGCACGCAGTTGCTGACGCAGTTCCCCGATGCGTTGTCGATGATCGTCCGTTCCATCCGCGTCGGGATACCGGTGATGGAGGCGATCCGTATCGTCGCCCGGGAAACCCCGGCCCCGTCCGGCGATGAGTTCACCAACCTGCTGGACCAGGTCGCCATCGGTTCGTCGCTGGAGGAGGCGGTGGCCGATCTGGCGCGCCGGTCCGGCCTGGCCGAATATAGGTTCTTCGCCACCACATTGGCGTTGCAGAACTCGACCGGCGGCACCTTGAGCGACACCCTGGATGGGCTGGCCGATGTCATCCGCAAGCGCGCGGCGCTGAAGTCCCGTGCCAAAGCGCTTACGTCGGAAGCGCGGGCCAGCGCGATGATCCTGACCGCGCTTCCGTTCGGGACCGGCGCACTGATGTACATGGTCAATCCGCCCTACATGATGCTGCTGTTCCAGCATCCGACAGGAAAGACGCTGCTGATCAGCGCGATCGTTTCCCTCAGCCTCGGGGTGCTGACCATCCGTACCATCATCCAGAAGAGCCTGCCGTCATGACCCGCAATCACGGGCCGGGCGTGTGCCATGTCCGCTAACGCCCTGCTCCTGATCGGGGGCATCCTGCTGATCCTGATGTTGCTGTCGGGACTTCTGCTGATGCACGACATCAAGCGGGAGGAAGCGCTCGCCCGCCGGGTCAAGATCATCCATGGGGAGGCGCCACCGAGCGGTCTGGCGACCCCGGATGCCGCGGCGATGCTGGACGGGGCGAAGAACGCGATCGCCACGGTAGGGCAGGTGATCCTGCGCACCGGTTTGATTTCGCCCCGGACCCGAGACGAGTTGGAGAAAACCCTCGCCGCGTCGGCCTTGCGCGGACCGCAGGGGGTCGGCGTTTTTATCGGCTGCAAGCTGCTGCTGCTCGTTGCCTTGCCGCTGATCGCCTGGCTGATGTTGCGCGGCAGCGACTGGCCCGAAATGCTGCGCATGATCGTTCCGGCGGGTGCCGGCGTCCTTGGATTGCTGATCCCGGATTGGCTGGTGCATCGTTACCGCCAGGGCTACCTGAACCGGTTGGAAAACGGGCTGCCGGACGCTCTGGACATGATGGTCATTTGCGCACAGGCCGGCATGGGCCTGGGGCCGATGGTCATTCGGGTGGCCGAGGAACTCGGGGTCGCCTATCGCGAGATCGCGTTCGAATTCGCCACCACCGCCAGCGAGTTGCAGGTCCTGAGCGACAGCCGCATCGCGCTGGATAACATGGGCATGCGGACCGAGCTCGACAGTTTCAAGCGCCTGGCGATGTCGCTGATCCAGACGGTGCAATATGGCACGCCTCTGTCCGATGCGTTGCGCGGTCTGTCGATCGAGATGCGCCAGGAAATGCTGACCCGCTATGAGACCAAGGCGGCGCGTTTGCCGGTTTTGCTGACCCTGCCGACGATTGTGTTTATTCTGCCGACTGTCTTCCTTATCGCGGGCGGTCCTGCCATTATCCAGGTCATGAAAGCATTTGCAAATTGATATCGGAGACCGGCCGTGGTTCTTTCCCGCAGGCGTGTCTGAATCAACGCCCGGGAAATCACACGTGAAAATTCGCATTCTTGCCTTGGTGCTGGGATTGGCCGGCTGCGCCGATACAGGGACTTCCAACCTGACTTTCGGCACGCCCGGCCTGAACGTGGCCGACGCTGCCTTGCGTGGCGGGTCGCCCCAGGTCGCCTTGCAGGTGACGGTCGGGATTTTGGCCCGCAGCCCGGACAACGTCGAAGCACTGGCGGTGCGTGGCGATGCGCTGACCATGCTGGGACAATACGACGACGCGTCCGCCAGTTTCAGCCGAGCGTTGCAGCGGGATAGGTCGTCAATTCGGGCGAAGACGGGGTTGGGACGGTTGCGCCTTGCCACCAATCCGGCCGAGGCGGAGATTCTGTTCCTGGAAGTCCTGCAATCGAACCCGCGCGACACCACGGCGTTGAATAATCTGGGTATCGCACGCGATCTGCAAGGGCGGCATCAGGACGCGCAACTGGTTTATCGGCAGGCTCTGGGCATCAATCCGGACATGGCGGCGGCGCAGGTCAACCTGGCGCTGTCCTTTGCCATGAGCGGACAGGGCGCCAGCGCGATCCGACTGATCCAGCCCTTGGCGTCGTCCCCCAACGCGTCGATGAAGGTTCGGCACGATTATGCCGCGGTGCTGGCGATGTCGGGGCGGCGGGAAGAAGCCGAACGTATCCTGAGCGTCGACCTGTCGCCCGCGGAAGTGCGTCAGGTGATGGCCGAATTTGAGCAGGCCGGGCGTCGTGGCAATGCCGAACCGGGAATGGCCGCGCCGCCGCCGCCGTCCAATCCGGTCGCTCCGGCCGGGTCCAGGCCGCGCGGTGGAACGCCGAACACGTCCTTTATCCTGCCGCCAGCCACGCTGGCATCGGCGCCGATCGCCGCATTGCCCGCCTCATTCCCTGTCACGTCCCCTTTGGTGACAGCCCCCGCGATCGACGCGCCGACCGGCAACGACCCGGGTGATTTGCCCCCGGTTGTCGCCCCTTCTGGCGCGCTTGCGACGGTGGCGCAGGGTGTCGCGCCGCCGGCGGCACCGGTTGCGCCGACCGAACCGTCTCGGACTCTCGTGGCATCACCAGAATCCACGATATCCCCGGACCGCGTGACGGTGCGGATTTCCGCCCTGCCGTCCCGGGACGCCGCCGATGCGGCATGGGTGCGTTTGCGCGGTCAATGGGCGACGGAAACCGCGAAGCTGGACCACACCGTGGCGCCGTACAAACGATCTGGCCGCACCTATTGGAGTTTGCGTGTGACCGGCGTTGGATCGACGCAGTTTGCCGAGTCGGTGTGTGGCACGTCGATGTCCGCCGCGGCGGAGTGTTCTATCCTGTCGCGCTGAACCGTCCCATCCGGGACGGGACTATCCCGCCGCGTTGGCGATTTTCACCGGCCCGCGCGACCGATGCGCCGCCATGGCCGGGCGTCTGCGCTGGCTGTCCGGTTCGATCGTGCGACGGGCGGCGCGCAGGGTGCCGGTATCGTCGAGCAGATTTGTGAAACCCTGATTGGCAAGTGCGGTCGTGATCTTGCGCCGGCCGCTGGCTTCGAGTTGATGAATCCGCTCCCGGCTGACGCCATAGGTCACCGACAGGGCTTCCAAAGACGTGACCTCGCCATTGGCGGGGAGGCATCTGGCGAGAAAGATCGCCCGCTCCCGTTCGCCGAGAGTTTCCTCGGCCAGTATCATGATTCGTTTGCGGGCCTTGGCGTGGTCCATGCGCAGAATCACGTCGTCTTCCGACACCGCTGTGTTATCCGGGAGCGTATCCTGGAGCGAGTTGCCATGCGACAAATCGTCATGCGTCGCGGTCAGGCTCAGCATGCCGCCGTGCAGCAATCGCAGGCTGCAAGCCACGTCGGAGGCTGCCATGCCAATACGTTGGCCGATACGGTCGTGCAGAGCGGACTCGGTGGGTTCGATGCCTTCGCGCAGGCAGGCGGTGCGCGCATCGGCGACAAGTCTGACGTGCATTTGTACAAGTTGACGATGGGCGTTTGACTCTGGAAGACGCACCAAGGTTGTGTTCCGTCGGACATAGTCTTTGATGAAGGACCGGATCCACCCGGTGGCGTAGGCTGCCAGGCGATTGTCGCACTGATCGAGGTCGAAGCCTTCGATCGCCCGATGCAAACCCAGATGTCCGGCGCCGACAAGATCCAGAAACTCCAGCCCCGATCGGCGGTATTGTGACGCGACGGCGACAACGAGCTTGCTGTGAGATGCCCAAAGTTCGGTCATCGCCTGGTGGCGCACCGCTTGGGTCGGGCCGGTACGCAATTGCAGGAGAAGCGTGCGCTCCCGCTCCGCGGTCAAGTTCGTGCGGTCCATCTGGTGATGGACAGCCCGATTGACCCAATGGGCGTTATCCCCCATCGCCACCTTCGCCCCCATATTCCGTCCAGCCCTGTGTTACGAGAAGCATTTCCCGCAATACTCTCTTAGGTTGTATTCACCGGCCGTTGGACAACGCCCAGATCGTCTAGTATGCACTCATGCCGTTCATCATTTCGACATGTTCGTTGCACCCGGTTACAAAAATACAATCAGTACAATCGGGGCGGCAAGGGCTATTGAGTCAAATTCCCGTCGATTTCGCGCTAATTCCATAGTCACTCGGACATTGCGCAATGAGTCTCCCGGTCGGGCGGCGCGGCCCCGACCGTCCGGCCGTCGGGTTGCATGGAAACCGACCAATGCGACAGGAGGTTTCGCGACGGAGCCACCGCTTGCCGGATCGGCGTGGCGAATAGTGGGGCAGTTCGTTGAGCTTTCAGAAGGAGGCAGAGTCACGGCTGATTCACACCCATCCCTGGTCGCTCTCACACCAGCCTCGCCCGCGGCCGGCCAACCACTTGATCTGGGCAGGAATGGCTCGACCGAAGTCGCATCCGTGTCGTGCGCAATATAATACGACGAATGATTTCTGACGATATCAATTATTGCATTTCTCTTTCAATCGGTCATCGCTCGGCATCGGATTGGCGCCCGGTGACGCACAACCATGCCGCGTTCGGGCGGTCAGGTGACATCGCGGGAAGACGGCCCTAGATTTGCGGCGGTTGGAGCGTGATCACGCACTCGGACCCGACCCGGTGTGTCACGCATACCCTGCAACAGGCGCCGCGTGCCCCCCGCATCCAGCCCGGGGCGAACGCGCGGAAACGGGAGCGTGCCAATGATCATCGAGGTCCGAACCTATCAATTGCGGCCGACGACCGTGGCCGAGGCCGAGAAGCGCTTCGGCGCGGCATTGCCGATCCGGGAAAAACACTCTCGCCTGGGGGCCTTCTGGCACTCTGAAATCGGCCCGTTGAACCAGATCATCCATGTCTGGCCCTATGAGAGTTTTGAACATCGCGACGCCGTGCGTGCCGCCGCCGCGAAGGAGGAAGCCTGGCCACCGCCGATCCGCGAATTCATCGTCTCGATGCAGAGCGAGATATTCGTGCCCGCCCCATTCTCTCCGAAGCTGGAGCCGATGGATGTCGGACCGATCTTCGAAATCCGGTCCTACACCCTGGCGCCAGGCGCCATCCCCAACATGATAGAGCGCTGGTCCGCGAAAATTGACGAACGCGTGAAACTATCGCCGTTGGTTGGGGCGTGGTACTCGGAATTCGGCGCGCTGAATAAATGGTGGCACATCTGGGCCTATCGGGATGCCGCCGAACGCCAACGCATCCGCGCCGACGCCGTCGCGCGGGGGCTGTGGCCGCCGGGCGGTGCCGCGTCCGGCATCGTGATCAAGCAGGAAAACACCGTAGTAATGCCGTCGTCGTTCTCGCCGATCCGGTGATCGGATCCCGGCAGGCAATATCCGACGGATAAAGCCGTCGGATTTTCCGACGGCGTTGGATGAGGACTCGGGCTGGACCGGACGCTCGGCCTGATTGAAGGAGCAACCCACATGGCTCATCTGGTCGCCGGTTTCGGCTCTTCGCACAGCCCGATGTTGGCTGCCCGGGTGGAAGACTGGCAGCTTGGGGCGTTCCTGCGGCGCGACATGGCACGCCAGTTGGTCGATTTCGATGGCGTGCCCTGTCGTTACGAGGACGTGCTGGCGCGCGCCCCCGCGGATGCGGCGACGCTGATCGCGGCCGATGCGCTGGCCGCACGCCATGCCGACGCGCAGGCCGCGATCCGCCGGCTGCGCGACGATATCGAGGCCATGAAACTGGACGCGCTGATCGTCGTCGGGGATGATCAGGAGGAATTGTTCGATCACACGAACATGCCGGCGATCGGTCTCTATCATGGGGACACCATCCGCAATGCGCGCCGAACACCGGTGACCGATCCGCTGGATGTGGCCATGATGCGGCTGCGGGAAGAAGACCACGATGTCGAATATCCCTGCGATGCCGGCCTCGCCCGCCATCTGATCGGCGCCCTGAGCGCGGACGGCTTCGACCTGTCCGTCATGCGTGGCCTGCCACCGGATCGGGCGGAGGGGCATGCCTATTCCTGGGTGCATCGTTTTTGTATGGGTACGGAACCGATCCCGATCGTGCCCGTGTTCCTGAATGCCTATTACCCGCCGAACCAGCCATCCCCCGCGCGCTGCCATGCCCTGGGAGAGGCACTGGCGCGCGGCGTCGCGTCCTGCCCGGGTGATCGCCGGATAGGCATTTTTGCCTCGGGCGGGCTGTCGCATTTCCTGGTCGACGCAGTGTTCGATCATGCGGTCATCGATGCGCTGCGCCGCAAGGACGGAGCCTTCCTGCGCACCGCGCCGTTGCACAAGTTGCAGTCTGGCAGTTCGGAGATCCGTAACTGGATCTGTCTGGCGGGTGCCGTTTCCGGCCTTGACCTGGCGTGGGTGACCTATGTGCCTGGCTATCGCACGCCGGCCTTGACCGGGACCGGGCTTTGTTTCGCGAGTTTCCGGTAGGGTCCGTCCGACCTGGTTTGTCGGGTGACTGGAGCGGATTGCCGGGTCAAGTCCGGCAACGACGAAACGGGGACGCCTATGGTTCCTTGTTTCGGCCGGTTGGTATTACAATTCGCTCAACGTCAACGCGATCACTCTAAAGGGAGACCTATCCATGAAAGTCGGTACAGCCCTCAGCATTCTCGCCCAGCCCGATCGGCCGGATGTGGCGCTTTACAATGAACATATGTCGATGGGCGATCTTGCCGAACCGCTGGGCTTCGACTCGCTGTTCGCGTTGGAGCACCATTTCACCGGTTATTCGATGTCGCCGGCGCCGCTGCAACTGCTGTCCTATTATGCCGGCCGCACCAGCAAGATCACCCTGGGCACTTGCGTGATCGTGCTGCCCTGGCACGACCCGATCCGGGTCGCGGAACAGATCGCGCTGCTGGATATCATGAGCGGCGGGCGCACCCTGATGGGCTTCGGACGCGGCGCGGCAACGGTGGAATATGAGGGTTTCCGTATCCCGATGGACGAAGCCCGCGGTCGCTTCGTGGAATCCGCGCAGCTTGTCATGAAGGCACTCAGCAACGAAACCTTCGACTGGCAGGGCGAATTCTACCAGATCCCGAAAATGTCGATCCGCCCGCGGCCGATCTCCCACCCGGAACGGCGGTTCTACGCGTCCTCGGTCAGCCCGGAATCGGCGGAAATCATGGCGCGCCTGGGATTCGGCATGTTGGTGGTCATGCAGAACGAATGGGCGAAGGCGGCAGAGGACATCCATCGCTATCGGGAGATCACCCGCAGCGTCGGTCACACGCCGCGCCCGCCGATCGTGCTGACCAATGTCGCCTGCGCGCCAACCCGAGAGGAGGCATTGGGTTGGGCGCGGAAATACCTGGGCGAAAAATGGGATTCGATCGACAATCATTACCATTTCTCGGACGGGCATCTGGCCAACGTGAAGGGCTATGAGTCGTACGGGAAGCTGGCCAAGACCTATACGAAGATGAAGGAAGAATCGTTCCGGTCCAAGGCCACCGATTTCTATGTCAGCATCCAGATCGCCGGCACGCCGGACGACTGCATCCAGCAGATCGCCGAGTTGCGGCGGCTGACCGGCATGGATCACCTGGTCACGGAATTTTCTTTCGGCAGCATGCCGCACCATCTGGCGGAACTGAACATGCGGCTGTTCGCGGAGAAGGTCATGCCGGTCCTGCAACGGGATGCCGCGTTCCAGGGGGAGATCGATCCCTTCGAGGGCAAGAGCGAGGCCAGCGACGAGCGCCTGTTCGCCCCCGCCTGATCGGAGCGTGATCGCGAACCGGACCGCGCGACAGCGGCGTGGACAGGGGCCGCGCGGTCCGGCGCGTCAGGGATGGAAGAATTGCATCATGGAAGGGCCGACCCGGTCTGATGCAACAGCCGAACCGCCGCCGCATGGCGCTTGCCGCGGCCGGTCCGGCATGCTCCCACGACCCGGCGGGGACGGGGGAAGCCACCGCTTTTTTCCAGCCGGCGCGGTCCGGCCGCATCGTCGGGCACATTCTGTCGGTCCGTGACAATCGGTTCGCTGGCCCGTTGCGTTGGCGCGAGCATGGCCGGACACGCATGGCTGACGTGCCGGCACCGGCCGAGAGATTGCCTTTGCGGTGGGACATGTTGCGTTGCGAAGCAGAGCGCCATAGTTTTGCCGTAAGCCCATTCCCCGCGGCCCGATTGGTGCCGATGGGGGATGGCGGGATCGGCGGTGATTGCCCGCCAGCACAACCGAGGACACGCGCATGACCGCCACCCCCAATCGAACCGTGACCATCTCCGTCGAAGGATCGAACAAGACATCCAAGCTGCCGCTGCTGTCCGGCACGGTTGGCCCGGATGTGTTCGACATTCGCAGGCTTTACAACGATCTGGGTATCTTCACCTTCGATCCCGGCTACGGCGCGACGGCGTCCTGCGACAGCAAGATCACCTATATCGATGGCGATGAGGGCGTGCTGCTGTATCGCGGCTACCCGATCGAACAGCTCGCCGAGAAGTCCAACTTCCTCGAAGTCTGCTACCTGCTGCTGAACGGTGAACTCCCCAACGCCGAACAGGGCAAGGATTTTGAGCTCGGCGTGATGCGCCACACCATGCTGCACGAGCAGATCCGCGCCTTCTACAACGGGTTCCGTCGCGATGCGCATCCGATGGCCGTGATGTGCGGCGTCGTCGGCGCGCTGTCCGCTTTCTACCATGACAGCCTGGACATCCACGACCCGGAAAGCCGCCGCATCAGCGCCTTCCGCCTGGTCGCCAAGGTGCCGACGATCGCGGCCTGGGCCTATAAATACTCGGTCGGGCAGCCGTTCATTTATCCGCGCAACGACATGACCTATGCGGAGAATTTCCTGCATATGTTCCATGCCGTGCCGGCCGAGGAATACAAGGTCAACCCGGTCCTGTCGAAGGCGATGGACCTGATCATGATCCTGCACGCCGATCATGAACAGAACGCGTCCACCAGCACGGTGCGTCTGGCCGGGTCCACCGGGGCCAATCCGTTCGCCTGCATAGCCGCCGGCATCGCCAGCCTGTGGGGTCCGTCGCATGGCGGCGCCAACGAGGCGGTGCTGAAAATGCTGGCCGAGATCGGCCATGTCCGCAACATCAAGGCGTTCCTGTCCGACGTGAAGGATAAGGACAACCACACGAAGCTGATGGGCTTCGGCCATCGCGTCTATAAGAACTACGATCCCCGCGCGAAGCTGATCCAGAAGGCCTGCCACGACGTGCTGGGCGAGCTCGGGATCAAGGGCGATCCGCTGCTGGATCTGGCGATGGAGCTGGAGAAGATCGCGCTCAGCGACCCGTATTTCGTCGACCGCAAGCTCTACCCGAACGTCGATTTCTATTCGGGCATCATCCTGAAGGCGATGGGCTTCCCGACCAGCATGTTCACCGCGTTGTTCGCGGTGTCGCGCACTGTCGGCTGGGTCAGCCAGTGGCAGGAAATGATGGAAGACCCGCAGCAGCGCATCGGCCGTCCGCGGCAGATCTACACCGGCGCGCCCCTGCGGGACTACGTGCCGGCCGCCAATCGCGGCTGAACCGCGGGCAAGGTTACGCGCGGGGTGGGAAGCCATCCCGGGAGGCCGCCGCTCGCCGCAGACGATCGTTGATTGCCATGCCCAGCCCGCGATCCGGGATGGGCATGGCGGCAATGTGGGTCAGGCCCAACCGCCGAGCTTCGGTGTCCAGCCAGCGCAAACCTTCGAATAGGCGGGACGCCGCCTGACGGAGGTCGCCGGATGCCGACAGATTGAACACGGCGCCGGATCCCGTCAGCGCGGGGCCGAACGCCAGCAAAGCCTCCGCCGTGGACACGGTCCGGGCCTTCAGGCGCACGGGCAGGGACGGGGCATAATGGGATTCCATCATGCCGGGGGAACGCAGCCCGGTTGGCTGATCCGATGCCGGGGGATGTCGGCCGACCGGACCGATCTCGGCCTCGATGGCTTCGATCGTCACGCCGCCCGGCCGTAGCAGGAACGCGGCCGGCCCGCTCAGGTCCAGGACGGTTGACTCGACACCCACCGCGCAGGGACCGCCAGCCAGAATGGCGGCGATCCGGCCGGACAGACCGTCCATAACATGGGCGGCGGTTGTCGGGCTGACCAGGCCCGACCGGTTGGCGGAAGGGGCGGCGACAGGGCGTCCGACCGATCGCAAAAGGGCCAGGGCGGTCGCATGCGCCGGCACCCGCAGCGCCAAAGTATCTAATCCGGCGGACGCCAGCAGGACCACCGGACAGGTTGGCCGCCGTGTCAGCACCAATGTCAGCGGGCCAGGCCAGAACGCGCGCGCCAGGCGGATGGCCCGCGCGTCTGCCGTACCGTCGGCAAAGGCCGCGTCCGTGTCGGCGTAATGGCAGATCAGCGGATTGAACCGAGGTCGCCCCTTCGCCTCGAAAATAGCGGAAACGGCTTGCGCATTGGTCGCATCGGCGCCCTGCCCGTACACGGTCTCGGTGGCGAAAGCGACCAGGTCCCCGGCGCGCAGCAGGGCGGCGGCCCGGGCGATGCCGGCCTTAGATTCTTCCAGCAAGGCGGTCATGGCGCGATCCCATAGCCCACGACCCCGGGAGAGGCAAAGAAGCCAA
>CAMBXJ010000076.1 GCA_945871455.1 Asaia bogorensis | reverse complement strand
CGATTCATTGGGTCAGGGATGAAAGGGGGCCAACCGTGGCGTTTCGGCGTCCGTGTCGGCCCCCTTTCATCCCTGACCCCATTAACGGCATCCAAGGCCCCGCCGTGGTGGGTTCGAAGGGCGAAGCCCTCGCGGGGTCCGGGGCGGCGCCCCGATGCTTGCTTTCCGTCAGCCGATCAGCCCGGCGACCCAGCGAAACAGCCCGATATGCGACAGATCGTTCCAGGTGGCGAAGATGAACAGCGTCGCCAGCACCGCCAAACCGGCCCGGAACCCGTATTCCTGGGCACGCTGAGGCAAGGGGCGACCGCGAATGGCCTCGAACGCATAGAATACCAGATGCCCACCATCCAGGACCGGGATCGGAAACAGGTTGATCAGGCCCAAATTGACCGACAACACGGCGATGAACGACAGCAGGCTGGCGAATCCGATTCCCGCGACCTGTCCGGACAGTTGCGCGATTCGCAGCGGCCCGCCCAGATCCTCCGTCCCGCGCGCACCCGTCAGCATCTGCGCCACGCCGCTGAGCGTATCGGTCGTGATGGCCCAGGTCTGCCAGATGCCGCCGACCACCGACTCGAAGAAGCCCTGCGGCTGATACTCGACCCGGCCGCCGCGAATCCCCAACAGGCCGACCTTGGTGCCGTTGGCATCCCGCGACCCGGTCGTTACCGCGATATCGCGCTGGGCGCCTTCGCGCAGAACCGTCATGTCCAGCCGTTCGGCCGGGCGGGCGCTGATGATCCGCTGAATGTCCTCGAACGAGCGAATCGGCTGGCCGGCGATCATCTCGATCCGGTCTTCCACCATCAACCCGGCGCGCGCGGCCGCGCCATCCGGTATCACCTCCCCGATCACCGGCTGGGTGACCGGCTTGCCGACGGCCATGAAGAGCACCGCGAACAGCACCATGGCGAGCAGGAAATTGGCGATCGGACCGGCGGCCACCACGATTGCACGCGATCCGACGGTCTTCTCGTGGAAGGTCTGCCCCGGGATCCAACTCGCCCGAACCTCATCGGGCACGTCCTCCGGACGCTCCTGCCCATGCAGCTTCACGTAACCGCCAAGCGGCAGCCAGGCCAGCTTCCAGACGGTGCCCTGCCGGTCGGTCCAGGACGTGATGGAACGTCCGAAGCCGATGGAGAACACTTCCACCTTCACGTTCCGCCAGCGTGCCGCGAGGTAGTGTCCCAACTCGTGCACGAAGACCAACACGCCAAGCACCACCACGAAGGCGACGGCGGTCCGAAGCAGGTCGGAAAATTCAGTAAACACGGCTGGGGGACACTCCTGGCGGTTCCGGCCCACACGGGGCCGGTCGGTTGGTTCGACCCGGTCTTACGGGTTGGCGGCGGATCCCGTTCGGTGTCAGGCGGCTCGCGCGGCGGTGACGTGTTCGGCGGCCCGTCTGGCGGCAAGATCGAGGGCAACCACATCCTCCAGCGTGTCCGCCGGCGGTGTGCCCATCGCGCTCAACACTTTGTCAACCGTGGCCGCGATATCAAGGAACCCGATCTGGCGCTTGAGGAAAGAATCCACCGCGACCTCATTCGCCGCGTTCAAAATCGCAGGCGCGCCACCACCGGCCTTCAAGGCATCGCGCGCGAGCCGCAACGCCGGGAATCGGATCAGATCCGGTTCGGCGAAATCCAACCGTGCCACCGCCGCAAGGTCCAACCGAGGGGACGGGGTCGCCATCCGACGCGGCCAGGCCAGGGTATGGGCAATCGGGATCCGCATGTCCGGCGAGCCCAACTGAGCGATCACCGAGCCGTCATGGTAGAATACCAAGCCATGGATCACCGATTGCGGGTGGACCAGCACGCCGATATCTGCTTCATCCAAGGTGAACAGGCGCGCCGCCTCGATCAGTTCGAGCCCCTTGTTCATCATGGTCGCCGAGTCGATGCTGATTTTCGCCCCCATCGACCAGATCGGATGGCGCAAGGCGGCCTCCGGCGTCACGCGCGCCATGTCCTGGAGGCTGAAGGTGCGGAACGGTCCGCCGGATGCGGTCAGCACGATCTTTTCAATCGCGCCATGATTGCCGTCCGCGAGCGACTGGAAGATCGCGTTATGCTCGGAATCGACCGGCAGCAGGGTGGCCTTCGCGTCCCGCACCGCGCGGAGCATCACTTCCCCGGCGCAGACCAGGGCTTCCTTGTTGGCCAAGGCCACCACGGCGCCGCGGCGAATCGCGGCCAGGGTGGACGCGAGACCGGCCGCGCCGGTGATCGCCGCCATGGTCCAATCCGCAGGAAGCGAGGCGGCCTCCACCACCGCTTCCGGACCTGCCGAAGTTTTGATACCGGTGCCGGCCAGCGCGTCCCGCAGCGATGCCAGGGCCGCCGGATCGGCGACGACGGCATGTTCGGCGCGCAACGCGACCGCCTGTTCGGCCAGCAGCTTCGCGTTGCGGCCAGCCACCAGGGCACGCACCCGGAACCGGTCCGGAGCGGCGGCGAGCAGGTCGATGGTTTGCGTTCCAACACTACCGGTCGAGCCCAGTATGGTGACGGATCGCGGCGCATCCTGAGGTTCAGGGTTCATTGCCAAAGAACTACTCCACGTCCGGCCATCAATGCCAGCAAAGCCGCGACAGGGGCCGCGGCGAGCAAAGCGTCCAGCCGATCCAGCAAACCGCCATGCCCCGGGATGATACGCCCGGAATCCTTTACACCGAAATGCCGTTTAATCATGCTCTCAAAAAGATCACCGCTCTGCGCGACAACCCCCAGCACGGCGGAGATCACGATCAGCCTGGCAACCGACACGGGAGGCTGCACCGAATAAGCCAGGATGCCAGACACCAGAATCGCCGACAGCAGACCGCCCACGGCGCCGAACCGGGTCTTGCCCGGCGAAATCGACGGGGCGAGCCGAGGACCGCCCAATGCGCGCCCTGTCAGATAGGCCCCGATATCGCTCGCCCAGATCGCCACCAGCACGAAGAACAGATTGGCCCGCCCGACGACCGGGTCGTCGCGCAGCCAGAGCAGGGACAGAACGCCCAGGCCGATATAGACCGCGCCCAGAGCCGCCATACGCCCCTGGTTCGGCGTCGCCAGCAGGGTCACGCCCCCCGCCAGCAGGATCGCCAGGCCAGCGGCCGGATAGCCGCACACCATGGCCAAAGATGCCGGCAGGACAGCGCCAACGACTGCCACTCCGGGCCAGGCCAGGACCGGATTGCCGCCCATCCGCACCCATTCATATGCAAGACCGACGCCGACCAGGATCATCACGACGTCGAAGGGCCAATCGCCGAACCAGACGCAGGCCAGGACCGCGGGGGCGAGAATGACCGCCGACAGCACCCGTCGTCGCAGGTCGCTCCATTGCGGGGAGGCAGCGGTTGCTGTCACCTCGTGCCGGGATCAAGCAGGGCGCGCGCCAAAACGCCGCTCCCGCTTCGCGAAATCGCTTAACGCCGCGCCGAAATGTTCAGCCCCGAAATCCGGCCACAGCACAGCCATGAAGACGAACTCGGCATAGGCGGCCTGCCACAGCAGGAAGTTGGACAGGCGCTGTTCCCCCGACGTGCGCACCACCAGATCGGGGTCCGGCATGCCGGCGGTCGACAGGAAGCCGGCGAACACCGTTTCATCCAGTTGATCCAACGCCAATGTGCCCGCCTGGACCGCGACGGCGGCGGCGCGGGCCGCGGCGGTGATTTCCGCCCGCGCGCCGTAGGACAGCGCCACCGTCAGATTGAGCCGGCTGTTATGGCTGGTGCCGGCTTCCGCACTGGCCAGATCGGCCTGGATGTCCGGATCGAAGCGCGTCCGATCGCCGATGCAGCGAAGTCTTACGCCGTTCGCTCGCAGTTCGGCGATCTCGCTTCTTAAATAGTGTCGCAGCAGCCCCGTCAGGTCCAGGACCTCGGCCGCCGGCCGACGCCAGTTCTCGCTGCTGAAGGCGTAAAGTGTCAGCCATCGGACATCGTTCTGGATCGCCGCTTCGATTGTGCGCCGCACCGCGCGAGCCCCCTCCCGGTGACCGGCAATACGGGGCAGATGACGCGCGGCGGCCCATCGCCCGTTGCCGTCCATGATGATGGCGACATGGGTCGGCGGCGCGCACCCCTCCCGCTCGGCCGAGGGTCCGATGGTGGTCACGGTCTAATCATCGGAGATGGCCGACATCGCTGACCTTGTGTCCGGCCTCAGACCTGGCGGATGTCCTTCTCCTTGTCGACCAGGGATTCGTCGATGCGCTTGATGAACTGATCGGTCAATTTCTGCACCTCGTCCTGCCAGGTCTTGGCCACGTCCTCACCGATCACGTGCTTCTTCTCCTGCCCCTTGATCTGCTCCATGCCATCGCGGCGCACGCCACGCACCGCGATCTTGGCGCCTTCCGCATACTTGTTCGCGGTCTTCGCCAGTTCATTGCGGCGTTCCGTGGTCAGTAGCGGGATCGGCACGCGGACCACCATGCCGTCGGTCATCGGGTTCAGACCCAGGCCGGATTCGCGGATCGCCTTCTCCACCGCGGTGACCATCGACTTGTCCCAGACCTGCACGGTCAGCATGCGCGGCTCCGGCGCGCCGACGGTGCCCACCTGGGTCAGAGGCATGTCGGTGCCGTAGGCGTGCACCTTTACCGGTTCCAGCAGGCCCGGATGCGCGCGCCCGGTACGCAGACCGGCGAACTCGCGCCTCAGGGTTTCGATAGCCCCGTCCATGCGGCGGGTGATGTCCTGCTTGAGAGTGTCTAGGTCAGCGGCGGCCATGTCCGTGCCTCCTGGTCAAGTCATTGCTCAATAATCCGGGTGAATCGACCCTCGCCACGCATTACCTGCGCAAAGGCCCCCGGAGCGTGGATATTGAATACGATGATAGGTAGCTTGTTCTCTCGCGCCAGGCTGATCGCCGCCGCGTCCATCACGCCGAGGTCGTTGGCCAGGACGTCGAGATAGGTCAACTGCTCATAACGGGTGGCATGCGAGTCTTTGCGCGGATCGGCGGAGTAGACGCCGTCCACCTGCGTCCCCTTCAACAGAGCGTTGCAGTGCATCTCCGCGGCCCGAAGCGCCGCGGCCGTATCGGTGGTGAAGAACGGATTGCCCGTTCCAGCGGCAAATACCACCACCCTGCCCTTTTCCATATGGCGTTCGGCCCGACGGCGGATATAGGGCTCGCAGACGCTGGACATGGGGATAGCGGATTGGACCCGCGTGGGGACACCGGATTTTTCCAGGGCGGCCTGCATGGCCAGCGCATTCATGACAGTGGCGAGCATACCCATGTAGTCGGCCTGGGCACGGTCCATGCCGGACGCGGCGCCAGAGACGCCGCGGAAGATGTTGCCACCGCCGATCACGACCGAAACCTGGACGCCCATGTTGACGACGTCGCGGATGTCGTCGGCGATGGCACGGACGGTTTCGGTGTCCAACCCGTAGTCGCGCCGGCCCATCAGAGCCTCGCCCGATAATTTCAGCATTACACGCTGGTAGACCGGAGGCTGTGACATGGGATTCCCGAAGCCGGATGCGAGTCGAGCGGCACCCTAAAGGTCCCGCCCGGGAGGGACAAGGTTGCGAGAGGGCAGGGCTTCGCCCCGGAACCCCACCAAGGGGCTCTGCCCCTTGGATCCCCGCCAAAGGAGCGGCCTTTGGAATGCGATTCCTTTGTCATTTGAATTCCTGGGGCCTGCCCGGAGCTTTCACCGTCCCGGTAGGCCCCAGGAATTCAAATGACCATGGTCCGGGTTCCAAGGGCCGTCGCCCTTGGCGGGGTCCAGGGGCAGCGCCCCTGGTCGGAGTTACGGGGCCGAAGCCCCGCCCCTTCAAACCCCAGCCGTGGCCGCCACTTCCGCGGCAAAGTCTTCCTTCGGCTTCTCGATGCCCTCACCCAACTGGAACCGCACGAACCCGGTCAGCTTGACACCGGCCTTCTTCGCCACGGCGCGCACGCGGGTTTCACCGTCATGCACCCAGACCTGTTCCAACAGCACCACTTCCTCGTAGTACTTGCGGATCCGGCCCTCGACCATCTTCTCGATGATGTTCTCGGGCTTGCCGGACGCCCGCGCCTGCTCGGACAGCACGGCCTTTTCACGCTCCAACGCCGCGGGATCGACCGCATCGACATCCAGCGCATCCGGCCGGGTCGCCGCCACATGCATGCCGACCTGACGACCCAAGGTCTCCAGCACCGCGATTTCGCCCGGTCCTTCGAGCGCCGCCAAAACGCCGATCTTGCCGACGCCGGGCTTCAACGCGTTATGCATATAGGTCGCGACCGTGCCCTCCGGCACGCTCAGCACGCGGACCCGGCGGAGATTCATGTTCTCCCCGATCGTCGCGACCAGATGCGTCAGTTCTTCCGCCACTGTACGGCCGGTATCGGGGAACGCCGCGGCCTTCAACGTCTCCATGTCCTCGCCAACGTCCAGGGCGATCTTCGCGACCGTCTGGACATAGGCCTGGAACGTCTCATTGCGGGCAACGAAGTCGGTTTCGGCATTTACCTCCACAACCGCGGCCTTGCCCGGACCGGATGCCACCGCGACCAGGCCTTCCGCGGCCACGCGACCGGACTTCTTCGCCGCGGCGGCGAGGCCCTTCGTGCGCAACCAATCGATCGCGACTTCCAGGTCGCCATCGGTTTCGGTCAGCGCCTTCTTGCAGTCCATCATACCCGCGCCGGTCTTGTCGCGCAGGTCTTTCACCAGGGCGGCGGTGATCGCGGCCATGTCTGTTCTCCAGCTTTCGTTCAGGCGGTAGCGGCTTGTTCGATGCCCGGCTCGACGATCGCTTCGGGCATCACCTCGGGCATCACCTCGGGCATCACCTCTGGCATCGCCTCCATCGGCAGGTCTTCCGCCGCACCGATATCGGCGCCCGAAGCCGCCATTTCGGCACTGATGCCGTCCAGCACGGCGCCCGCGACCAGATCGCAATACATCGTGATCGCGCGGATCGCGTCGTCGTTCCCGGGAATCGGGAAGGTCACCCCGGTGGGGTCGGAGTTGCTGTCCAGCACCGCCACGACGGGGATATGCAGCTTGGTGGCTTCCTCGACCGCCAGCTTCTCCTTGTTCGTGTCGATGATGAACAGGATGTCCGGCAGGCCGCCCATCTCCTTGATGCCGCCCAGCGCGCGTTCCAGCTTGTCGCGATCGCGCGTGATATCCAGCACTTCCTTCTTCGTCAGACCGCCGGTATCGCCAGCCAGAAGTTCCTCGATCTGGCGCAGACGCTTGATCGATCCGGTGATGGTCTTCCAGTTGGTCAAGGTGCCGCCGAGCCAGCGGTGGTTGATGTAGTACTGTCCGCAGCGGCGGGCTGCGTCGGCCACATGTTCGGCCGCGGCGCGCTTGGTGCCAACGAACAGCACGCGTCCGCCGGCAGCGGTCACGTCGCGAACGGCCCGCAGCGCGCGATCGAGCATCGGCACGGTCTGCTGCAGGTCGATGATATGGACCTGATTTCGGATGCCGTACAGGAACGGCGCCATGCGCGGATTCCAGCGGCGGGTATGGTGACCAAAGTGAACGCCGGCCTCAAGCAACTGGCGCATGGTGAAGTCGGGCATCGCCATCGGCGTGCTCCTTTCTGTCGTCCGGTTATACCTCCGCGGGGCGTTTTGCCGAGATCGACACCGGACCCGGTCCATGGGCAAAGCCAGGGAACGGGAAAGGCACCCCGCGTGCGAATTACCCGCACCCCAGCTTTCGCCGGAGCATTGGCGGGCGGGATATGGCGGATACGTCGCGCCGTTGCAAGTGACGCTTTGCCGGCCCGGGGCCACCGACACAACCTGTGACCACCCGCGATGCCCCCATGATCGCCCCCCACGCCCAGCCCAAATCAGTTGAATCGGACGCCGGAGCGTAGGGTCGGCTTTGCTTTGTCCAGGACCAAGACCGTGATAAGTCTCAAAGCAACCAACGCGTTGGGGGATTCCATGGATGTTACGACGCTGCTCACCGTCGCGAGCCTTTTTCTGGGGCTGATCGTCAGCAACGCCGCTCTGTTTGGCGACTCCCTCTACGCCACGCTTTCGGTTCCGAAATCGGTGGAAGCCGCCGGCATTACCCAGCCCGTCGCCGAAAAAATGTTCGCGGTCAGCGTTGCCAGCTACAGCCGCGTGCCGTCCCTGCTGGCCACACCCGCCATCCAGACCGGTTCCGCCCCCAGCCTGCCAATGGCTTTGGCAAAGCCGCTGAACCTTCAGGATGTCGTCTATTCCGTCCAGGCGATGGTCCGCGATGACGCCGTCAATGTCGCCGGTGCGATTGTGGAGGACGGCAAAGGCCCGGGTCTGCTCATGTACATGGTGGTCAACAACCCACCCGATATCCCCACCACCATGGTGTTCAGCCAACCCGACGGCAACGCCAGCACCCTCATCGAAACCGCCGCTCGGCGTGCCACCGAAATCGTCGCGCCATTCCGCGTGGCCAACACCGATTTCGCCAACGCCCAGAACGGCAATCCCACCGCCCTCGCCCGCGGCAAGGCCACCGCACAGGTCGGACTGACGCAACCCTGGGACGCCAGTATGGCCGGTGCGACGGAAATCGTGCTGCTGCGCAATCTGCTGGCGCTGATGGCGATGGTGGAAGGCGACAAGGCGGAAGCGAGCCAACAATTTGCCCTGGGCGCGATCGTACCTGGCGCCGAACCGGCTGCTTACGGGTTGATGGAGCTTAACCAGGCGTTCTTCGCGGTCGCCGACCGACAGCACGCCGAGGCCGATCGGCTGTTCCGGGAAGGCAGCGCGAAATTGCGGTCCGTCCGGGCGGCGGGCCTCCTCGGCCGCGTCATGGTCCTGCATGGCTTGGTGCTGTGGTCCAACGGCCAGGCCGCCGAAGCGGAACGGATGCTGCGGGGGGCCATCGACCACGCGTTCGACGACCAGGAAGCCCATGCCTATCTCGCCGCGCTCCTGACCACGCAAGGCAGAACAGCGGAAGCCGCGCAGCACAAACTGATGGCCGAAAGCACGCGTGGGGCCGACAAGCGCTTCCCGAGCCTGGCGCATACGTTCCTGCGCGTGGATCCGATCAAGGGTGGCTTCACCCGCAACTTCTGACCCATCCGCTTCCGATCAACCCTGCCGCACCGCCTCCGACCCGGACCCAAACCGATCCAACCGTCCGCAGGCGCCATCACGGCGAGACCGCGCCGCGGTCGGTGGGTGGCGGGCGGCGGGCGGCGGGTCAGTCGATGCTGATCTTCGCTTCCCGCATCACCTTGCCCCACCGCTCATGATCGACCCGCATGACCGTGGCCAAGGCCGCCGGCGTGCCGCCGATGGAGTTCAGGCCATTGGTGCGCAGGCGGTCGTCGACGTCCGGCATGCGAGCGACGCGCATGATCCCCTCGCTGGCGGTCCTGACGATCTCCGGCGGCAGCCCGGCCGGCCCCCAGATGGCGAACCACGTCCCAACATCGAAGCCCGGATATCCGAGTTCGGCCACCGTCGGCAAATCAGGCGCCAGCGGGTTCCGTTCCAACCCGGTGACCGCCAGGCCCCGCAATTGGCCGGTTTTGATGTATTGCAGCGAGCCGAGCGGGTTGTTGAACATCATCATCACATGGCCGGCGAGCAGGTCGTTGGTCGACGGCGCGCCTCCCTGGTAGGGCACGTGCACCAGGTCGATCCCGGCGCGCTGCTTGAACATCTCGACCGACAGATGCGTCGGCGCGCCAGCCCCCCCGGCCGAGGCATAGGTGATAAATCCCGGCTTTGCCTTCGCCAGGTCCACCAGTTCCTTCAAGCTGGTGACCGGCACCGACGGGTGCACCACGACGATCAGTTTGTAATCGAACACCTGGGAGATCGGCGTGAAATCCACGAAAGGATCATAGCCAGGCGCCTTGTACATAATGGCGTTGACGACCATGGACGACGAATGCAGCATGAAAGTCGATCCGTCGGGGGCGGACCGGGCGATCAACTGCGATGCGATGTTGCCGTTGGCGCCCGGGCGGTTTTCGATCACCACCGACTGGCCCCATATCTCGCTGAGCTTGGCGGCAAAGGTGCGCCCGACCAGATCGGTTGGGCCACCGGGCGGATAGGGTACAACCAGGCGCACGGTCCGGCTTGGCCAGGTCTGCGCGACCCCGGCGTCTGGCCATATCGTCGCGGTCAAAGCCAGCAGCAGGAACCCTATCAACGTACGGCGCATGGCCCGATTTCCTTGAACGACGTGATTATTGTTGCGACCGACCTACCAGAGTTCGGGTTTGGCGACCATCAGCCAGAAAGCGACCAGCAGCGCGAGAAAAGCCGGCCAACCGAGCCGGAACCACACCCGCATGGCGTGATGATAGGCGTCCGGGAGCGGCACGTCCTGTTCGGCGGCGGCCCAGGCAAAGCGCGCGATCTTGATCTGCAGGCTGACAACCGGAAGCCAGCACAGACCGGCGATGACATAACAGACATAGGCCGCCACCAGCCAGGATGCGGTTGGATCATATCCGCCCGCCCGCACCAACATGAAGCCGGTGACCGCCTGGACGACACCCGCGGTCGTCGTGAAAAGCCAGTCGGCCAGCACGACGTTGCGGGCAACAACCGCAATGGCGCGCACGTCGCCGCGCAGATGCGTGGTCCACATATGGAAGGCGGTGCCGACCCCGGTGCCGAACAGGACGGTGGCGCTAAGAATGTGGATGGTCTTGAGGAGATGAAGGTCCATCCGCTCACCGATCGTCCAATAGCGCCAACCACACCAGGATCGCGCCCAGGGTCGGCAGGTTTTTCAGCAGGGCGCCGTAGGGATCGTACCACAGAGAGGGAATGAACAGGGTCATCCCGACCGTGTAGCCCACCACCATTATTCCTTGCACCCAACCACACAGGCGTCCCGCTCGCCCCGTCGCCAGCCACACGCCGATGCCGATATCGATCAGACAGAACAGGCCGACGATCCAGGGCACTGCGTCAGGCGGCGCACCGACGGCCAATGTCACGGTCAGCGCATCGGTGGGCGGATTGATCAGGCCGGCGATGCCCGAACCGATCCACAACAGCGCCAGGATGGCTGTCAGCAGTGTGGGAAGGAAATACAACCGGGCATGCCAGCGGTCCTGGACGTGCGACGGTGCCGCCCGGAAGGCCTGCGACATCGCGCGAGGGCGGAACCCGATCGCCGCGGCGAAACCGGCCGGGTCCGCGACATTGCCGTATTCCAATTGCGCCAAAGCGGTGGTCGTCACCGGTCCGGCGCCCAGCAGATCGCCGCCCCGGGCCACAAGGCGGACCAGCGGCAGAGGCACGGCCAGGAACCGCGCGGGCGGGATATCCAGCCATGCCCGGGTCATCTCCGTCATCATGCGCAAGGTCAGTGTTTCGGGTCCAACGGGCTCCAACGTCTGGTGGGGCGGGAACGATGGAGACAGGCAGCGGGCGACAGCCTCCGCGAGATCGTCGACATGGATCGGCTGGAAAGCCTGCCCGCCATTGCCGATCAGCGGCACGATTCCGGGTAGACCCGCCAGGCCGCGCAGGAAGGACGTGCCGCCATAGCTGCCCTGGCCGTAC
>CAMBXJ010000075.1 GCA_945871455.1 Asaia bogorensis | reverse complement strand
ACGGAATTGGTCCATATCGGGCAGGCGGTGCTGAACCTGAAGGGCACGTTGGATTATTTCATTGAGAATACGTTCAACTACCCGACCCTGGCGGAGGCTTACAAGATCGCGGCTTTGGATGCGTGGAATCGGATGGTGCGGGTTTAAGCCGACGCCCGGGGATGTCCGGTCCCCGTTTTGCGCCCGCCGGACGCTCACGGCGACCCTGGGAAAAAGCACATGATGGCGACGCGCGGATAATCGCTGCAACCGAGGCGCCCCCTTATCGTCATTGCCGGACTTGATCGGGCACCCCCCGCCGTTGCAGCGCAGCTCGCCGGCTTGATCCCGGCAATGAGGATGAGGCGCGGTGCATCCGCCGGTAGCGATTATTCGTACGCGTCGCCGATGTATCCGGAGGGACATACGGGAACCACCTCGGTCACGGAGCGCCGCCCGCCCCCAACCCAATCACCCACCCGTTGTGATCCGCCCAACCCGAGCCTATCTCTCCGACACTCCATCCCCATCGCCAAGGCCGCCGTCCCCTCCATGATCCGCATCACGCCCACCATCGCCCTAGACGAGCGCGCGATCGAGGAGACGTTCATCCGCGCCTCTGGCCCCGGAGGTCAGAACGTCAACAAAGTGTCGACGGCGGTGCAACTCCGCCTCGATCTCAATCGCACCGACCTCCCGCACGCGGTCCGCGCTCGGCTGGAGAAGTTGGCGGGCAAACGCCTGACCCTGGACGGCGACCTGCTGATCACGGCGCAGCGTCACCGGACCCAGGACCGCAACCGGACAGAAGCAATGGAGACTCTGATACAACTCATCCAACGCGCCGCCATCGCGCCGATCCGGCGCATTGCGACCAAGCCGACGGCGGGATCGCGCCAGCGCCGCCTGGAAGCCAAGGCGCATCGGGCGCGCACCAAGCAGCACCGCGGCGGGGTTGGCGGCCCCGATTGACGATTTTGACCACCCAACACTTGTCGTAGGATTGATATGAAATATTTCCTAGTTTTGGCCGCCGCAATCGCCTCCCTGAGCGCGACGCCGGCCCGGGCCCAGGATGCCGCCGCCGGGGAGACCGTCTTCAAACGGCAATGTGGCATGTGCCATGCGGTCGTACCAGGCAAGAACATGATCGGCCCCAGCCTGTCTGGGATCATCGGGCGCAAGGCGGGGACGGTGCCGAATTTCCGCTACTCCGCCGCCAACCGTGACAGCGGGATCACCTGGGACGCGGCCCAATTGGAACCGTATCTGACCAGCCCGAAGGCGGTTATCCCGGGCACGACCATGGTCTATGTCGGCCAGAAGGATGCACAGCAAAGGGCCGACCTGATAGCCTACCTACAGACGCTGAAGTAGCCTGTAGCCGCGTCGCGATCCCGCGGCGCGGCCTTGAAGGACGGCCCGGATCAACCCTCCCTAGCCCTGGATTGCCACCTCGGCGATCAGGGATCGGGCGATCAGCACGACCGCCAGCACCGACAGCACGATCAAGGCGGTCATGCGATGGTGATGCGGCTTGGCGCGGTGGAAGCCCCAAGTTCCCAGCCAGGAACCACCAAACAGCACTGGCACTGACAAAGCCGACCACACCAGCACGTCCGGATCGATCAGTCCGGCAAAAGACATCGGCACCACTGATACCATGCCCGACAGCATGAAAAATATGATGGATGTGGCTCGTACGACGGACGCGCCGTGACCGAGTGCCAGCAAATACACGACAATCGGCGGCCCCCCCATCGATGCCAGCCCACTGACGACGCCGGACAGCAGCCCGGTGGCGACGGTCAGGCCGCGTGACGGGCGCCGCGGCAGGCGGGCGCCCTTGGCCAACAGAACGACGGATGCGGCGATGATCAACCCGATCGCAAGGCGGACCGGATTGGGTGGCAGATGCGTCAACACGACCAACCCCAGCGGGATTCCCATGACCAAACCGGGGGCCAGACCGGCCACGGATCGCCAGTCGCAATGGGGCCAGGCGGCGCGCAACCCTCCCAATCCGACCACCACCTGAAGCACCACGACGAAGGGCACCACCTGCGCTGGAGGCAATGCCAGGCTGAGCAGCGGCACCGCCGCCAACCCGAAACCGAAGCCGGTGAAACCGCGCAGCAGGGACGCCACGAACACGCCGAACAGCACGATCGCCAATGGCGATCCCAACACGGACGTCACATCGGAAATCGTGGTCGCGATCATGGTGACAGCGCTATCCCGAGCCTATTGTTGTTATATCGGTCCAAAATTGTGAGCAATTTCCTGTGGACACGGGGTTGCCACTCGAGTCGAAAGACAGCATTATAGTCTCGATGGGACGGGAAGATACCACCGTCGGCACGATAAAATGCCGCAAATTCACCAGTTTGGTGGATTTCCATAAGACAATGTCGGTCATTACGACCACATTGTGGGGGCGTTATTGCGCCTGGAATCAGCGGCCCAACAGGGGTTCACGATATATTAGTCAAAATCAGGTTGTCTGTCGGACCATGAGCCGACAGTTCTTGGCGATGGCAGGGATAGCGGCGGGCGTTCTGCTTGCATTGCACCCCGGTCGCGCCCACGCGGAGGGCAATGCTCCTTCCATTACCCGCAATTCGCCCAATTGGTCAGGCGAAACAGGATATGCTTCCTATTATGGTCGGGCGCACCACGGCAAGCGCACCGCCAGCGGCACCCGCTTCGACCAGAAGGCGCTGACCGCCGCCCACCCGTGGCTGCCATTCGGCACCAAAGTGCGGGTGACCGTGGCGGGGACCGGCCGTTCGGTGGTCGTGGAGATCACCGACCGGTTGTATTCCAACCGCCGCGTGGTCGATCTGTCGGTTGGTGCCGCCGAACGTCTGGGGATCATCCGCCAGGGCGTTGCAAACGTCTCCCTGACGCCTGCGTAATAGCGGCGGCGCTCTCGGGTCTGATACCGGAAGCCCGCGCCACCCGGGGGTGGCGGGTGGTCAGCGAGAGGATACCCAATGTTCAAGGACAAGCGTGGCCTGGACGTGACCGCGGCGTCGGCGGACGCCGTGAAGCTGCTCGATCATGCCATCGACGGCTATCTGACCTATCACATCGACACGCCGCAACGTCTGGCCGCGGCGCTCGCCGCCGATCCGGACCTGGGCATGGCCCATTGCCTCAAGGGCTATTTCGCCATGCTGTCTTACAAGCAGGCAGTGCTGCCCCGCGCCCGGGCGGCCGCGGCGGACGCATGGCGGTGCGTATCGCACGGCACCGCGCGCGAACACGCCCATGCGGCGGCGCTGGATGCCTGGGTGGCGGGGGAGCCCGATCGCGCCGCGCAGGTCTGGAACCAGATCCTGCACGATCATCCGCACGACCTGCTGGCCTTTCGTCTCGCCCATTTCGTCAATTTCTGGTTGGGCCGACCGGAGGCAATGCTCGCATCGGTTCTATCGGTCGAACGACATTGGACCGAAGCGCAACCCGGCTACAATGCCATCCTGGGTTGCCGCTGCTTCGCGCATGAGGAAAACGGCTACTACACGGAAGCCGAACACGCCGGACGAGAGGCGATCCGCCGCGATCCGGGCGATCTGTGGGCCGCGCATGGCGTCGCCCATACCCTTGAAATGACCGGCCGGCGTGGCGAGGGCATCGCCTGGATCGAGGGCCTGCAAGCCAATTGGACGCATGGCAACAATGTGCGCCACCACCTCTGGTGGCATCTGGCGATGTATCACCTCGAACGCGGCGATATGGACCGGGTGCTGACGCTCTACGACACACGGTTCCGCGACCTGACCGCACCGCTGACCGTCGCCATACCGGATATGTATATCGACGTGCAGAACGCCGCCTCGATGCTGTTCCGCCTGTCTCGCCATGGGGTTCCCGTCGGCGACCGCTGGGTGGAGCTTGCCGACAAGGCCGAGGATCGGATCGGCGACTGTCTTTCCACCTTCACCCTGCCACACTGGATGATGGCCCTGGCCGCGACCGGGCGGGAAGGCGCGGCCCACCACATGATCGTGGCGATGCGGGAGTTCGCCCAAGGCCCGGGCCTGACCGCTCGCCTGGTCGGCGACGTCGCCCTTCCGATCACGGAGGCGGTGTTGGCGCACGGCACCGGTCGGCACGGACGCGCGGTTGCCCTGATGCGTCCGGTGCTGAGCGAGATGTACCGGCTGGGCGGCAGTCACGCGCAGCAGGACGTGCTGGAACAACTCTTCCTGGACTCGGCCCTGAAGGCCGATTTGCAGGACGACGCCCGCCTGCTGATGGAACGGGTGGCGGGTTGCCATCCGGTGCCGCCGCAACGCCGCCGCGGCTATGCGATGGGCGCCGACCTGCTGGGGGCCTGACGCAAGCGCCTTGCCGAAGAGCGCCATCGCACCCATCTGCCCGGCTTGATCGTTCGTGATCGAACGATCTATCGACAGGAGGTCTCCATGATCCAGGTGCGCCCCTTCAACAGCCTCGGCGCCTTTCAGAACGACTGGCTCAACGCTCGGCACCATTTCAGCTTCGGCGGCTATCGCGACGCGGACCGCATGGGGTTCGGGCGGCTGCGCGTGTGGAACGACGATGAAATCGCGCCGGGAACGGGCTTCGACCCGCACCCTCACAAGGACATGGAAATCGTCACCTATGTCCGCCAGGGCGCCATCACCCACCGCGACAACCTGGGGAACGAGGGCCGAACCGAGGCCGGCGACATCCAGGTGATGCATGCTGGCACCGGCATCGTCCACGCCGAATACAACCGCGAAGACGAACCCACCCGGCTCTTCCAGATATGGATCACCCCGGATCGAACCGGCGTGGCGCCCGGCTGGGCCACCGAGCGTTTTCCGCGGGCCGAGGGACGGCTTTCGGTCGTCGCCAGCGGACGGGCGGGCGAAACCGCCGCCGGCGCCCTGCCGCTGCATGCCGATGCCGCGGTGCTGGCGGGCGTCCTGCTGGCCGGTGAGACGATCCATCTGACCCAGCCCCCGGGGCGGGCCTTCTATCTGGTGCCGGCGACAGGTTCGGTCTCGGTGAATCAGATCGTGGTTGGGTCCCGGGATGGAGTGGCGATCTCCGGTGAGACGGACCTTTCGATAACCGCGGTGGAGACCGCGGAACTGGTCCTGGTCGACGTTCCGGCCTGATGAACCGCTCCGGCCTCCCTTTCACTTTCAGGGGAAGGCCGAGCGGCGTCAGGCAGCTTGACGCTCTGTGTGCCGCGCCATGAAGGCCTGCAAGGACGCGGCGGCGGACGCGTCCAGGTCGAAGGCCACCCGGACAGCGCCATGGTCCTGTCCCTGCACGACCAATGGCAATCCGCAAGCCAACCCCGACACGTGCAAGACCCCACGCGTTCCGCTCCCCGCCGTCAGGTCCGTGACAATCCTGGCGCCGCCGTCCGAGAGATCGGACAGGCGCGCCGTTGGATCGGAGCGGCCGGCGAGATCGATCCGGCAGGGCAGATCCAAGGCCAAGCGGGCCGACTTCCGGCGGTTGACCTCCTCCGTGGAGGTGCGGACGACACGGATGACGGTGGTCTTCATGCTGACGACCGCCTCTCCCATTCCCTGGGTCATGGCCAGAACCTGGGCGGCCTGTTTGCTTCCATCGTCCGCCGCGACAGACACGTCGGCGTTCCGGGCGCTGATCTCCCGCACGGCATGGGTGGTTTCCGCGACGCTCCTGGCGATCTCGGCGGTGGCCAGGCCCTGCTCCTCGACCGCGGCCGCGACGGACACCGCGACGTCGCTGATCCGCCCGATCGTGGCCTCTATCCGCCCGACGACTTCAACCGCGGCCACCGTGGCCGACCTCACATCCGCAAGATGGCGCGCGATGTCCTGGGTGGACCGAGCGGTTTGCCCGGCCAGTTGCTTGACCTCCGATGCCACGACGGCGAAGCCCTTGCCGGCCTCCCCGGCCCGTGCCGCCTCGATGGTCGCGTTCAGGGCCAACAGGTTGGTCTTGGCGGCGATATCGTTGATAATGTCCGCCACCAGGCCGATCCGACCGACCCGCTCGTTCAGGGTTTCGATGGTGGCGCGCGTCTCGCCGCCGGCGGCGACAGCCTCCTGGATCATGGCGACCGACTGGTTCATCTGCCCGCTGATCTCGCGGATCGACATCGTGAGTTCTTCCGTGGCGGCCGCAACGGTTTGCGCGTTCGCCAGGGTCTGGGAAGCGGCCGAGGAAGCGCCATGAGCCGAACCGCCTGTCCGTTCGGCCAGTCCACGCATGTCGTTGGCGATGTGCGTCAATTCCGAATTGCGCAGGCCAATCTGTGCCAGCGCGTCGCCCACCGCTGCCTCGATCCGTTCGGCCATGGCGATCAGGGCGAGCTGTTTCTGCTGCTCGGTAACTCGACGCTCCTCGTCCCTGGCCGCGGTCAGCGCCTGGTTCTCTTGGGATTGGCGGCGGAAATGCTCCAACGCAGCGGCCATCTGGCCGATTTCATGGGTCCGGTCCTGTCCGGTTATCTGAACGTTCAGATCGCCGGCCGCCAATTCCCGCATGGCCTTTGTGATCCGCTGGAGCGGCCGGGTGATGCCGCCAACCACCAGGAAAGCCGCCAGGGCCGAGACGAGAATGATCCCGCCAACGAGAATGACCGGCAGGACGGTCGCGGCCGTGTCTCGGAACCGGGCCAATTCGGCGCCCAGGATGGCGATTTCATCCGCGTTCTTTTTCGCCAGTACGACGACTGCCTGGTTGAAGGCCTGGCGGTTGGCCCGATTGGCGTCGTTATTGCCGATCTTGTCGGCGGCCGGACCGCCCTGAGTCCGCCCAGCCTCGACCACCGCGGTGCGCAGGGTCACGAAATCCCGCACCTGCCGGACACAATCGTCGAAGTCCGCCCGCGATTGCGGATCGACCAACCTGGCCCATCGCGCCACCAGGTCTTCGATGATCGTCAGATTCTTCAGGAGCGGCTTGCCGAATTTCTCCACATCGGCCGCATTCCTGGCCATGTAAACGCCGCGCGAGTCCATCACGACCGCATTGATCAGGCCGTTGACCTGCTCGCCGATGATTGCGCGTTCCGACGCCCGCTGCATGGCGGTCACGGTATTGCTGTAAATTTGCAGGACATGCACGACCGCGCCGCCCGCAATGCAGGCGGTTAGGCCGAGGAGCGCCAGTACGCCAAACAATCGGGTCGCGATACGTGTGTTGACAAGCCACCTGATCATCGACACTGCCCCTACCTCTTGCACCATTCGCCCGCTGCAAGCCGAGACTGTAGGTGTGGTAGATTAAGGATGTCTTACACGAACCGGCCGAAACAATGGCCGATGCACCGCGGCTTCGGCTCCGTGGGCAAGGCCCGCGGACTATGAGCCAAAACGCGTGATACCCGTGCCCTTCATGCGACAGGATTCAGGCCCGGGCCGCCTGATCGGTTATCCTGCTTCAAGTACGATTCGGCCCTTGCAAGGCTTCCACCAGTTCTTCCCGTCGAAACGGCTTATTGAGCACGACCACATCGGTCTTGTCGTGAAACCGCGCCAGCTCTTTCGCCTGAAACAGATAGCCGCCGCCGAATGCGGACGACAGCACGATGCGTCCGGAGGCTCCGGCCAGCAGAATCTCCTGCAGGACGTCGATCCCGTCTTTCTCTGGCATGATCATGTCCAGGAACACGACATCAGGTTCAAACTCCAGAAACGCCTCTAGCGCGGCGAACGGGTCGGTGATCGTTTTCACCGTAAATCCGATGGTTTCGGCGATGCGGGCCACGATCAATGCCGTACTGCGATCATCGTCGATGACGAGCAATCTGGGTGCCATCTTATCCCTCGCTGGATTCACCGACTGCTGTGAAAGGATGCCACGCCCGTGGGTTTCATCCGCTCAAAAACATCGTGCCACCAGTGGTATGACTATCCCGCCACCCAATTTTTAGACTGCCACGGTGATTTTCTGCCCCTATGGCGTGCTCCGGCCGGCCACCTAAGGCAGGGCAATGGGAGAATTTGTGCCAAAATTGTGCGATGCGCCTGTCACCGCGCTATTTGGTCGAGCTTGCCCGGGCGATTACCGCCATCTCACCGCCCGGCCGTCATCCCGATCCCTTGTCTTCGTGGCGAGGCGCCATCGGTTGCATTGATCTATGTCGTTCCATGCAAACGATCGCCCGCATCGCCGAGACCGGGACGGATATAGCCACGTTCGTCGAGTTGCCGGTCGATGGCGGCGGCGAAGATCGGCACGTCCGTATGAGCCGCGACCAGGCGCCGCAACCCTTCCGGCGCCGCGATCAGGCAGGCGAACCGGATGGGGCCGGCACCGGCCTGCTTCAATCGATCGATCGCCGCCACCGCCGACCCTCCCGTGGCCAGCATCGGATCGACAGCGATCACGGACCTGCCTCTGATGTCAGCCGGCAATTTCAGGTAGTACTGCACCGGCCGCAAAGTCGCCTCATCACGCGCCAGCCCGATATGACCGGCCCCGGCGCTCGGCATGATTTGCAACATCCCATCCAGCATGCCGTTCCCCGCCCGCAGGATAGACACGATGCAGGGACCGCCGCCGAGCAGACGGTAGCCTTGCATGGGTTCGAGGGGGGTTTCGATTGGGATGGGTTCCAAAGCCAAGTCGCGCGTGGCTTCCAGGCCGATGATGATGCTCAGTTCCCGCGTCAGGGCGCGGAATTGCGCCGATGACGTGCGGCGATCGCGCAACAGGGTCAGTTTGTGCCGAACCAGCGGGTGGTCGACGACGGTCACCGTCGGGAATTCTTCTGTCACGCCGCCCCTCCTGAAACCTTCATCAACCAACCACAGCGCCACCTGGAAGGCCAGAACGGGAAGACCAGAACTGGCGCGCTCGGCTGGTTTCTGGAACAGTCCCCCGTACAGACGAACAACGGAGGAAACACATGTCGGATCGCAGTGCGACGGCCAGGAAAACCGCGATTGTCACCGGCGGCGCCAGTGGCATCGGCAAGGCCATGGCGTTGGGCCTGGTCGGGGCCGGCTATACAGTGCTGGTGGTGGATCGGAATCCCGCGACGCTCGCCACCATGCCGGCCGCGGCGGCGGGCCTGTCAGGTTCGGTCATCACGATGGAGGCCGATCTGTCGCAGCCGGACTCGTTCGATCGGATCGTGGCCGAGGCGCTGAAGCCCACCGGGCGCATCGACGTGCTGCTGAACGTGGCCGGCGTCGGCCAGGCCGCGGTCAAGGCGGACCAGCGGCAGAACCCGATCCGCGCCTGGGAAATCACGCCCGAACAATGGGCACGCTTCCTGGCGGTGAACGCTACGGCACCGATCATGATGGCGCGCGCCGTAGTGCCGCACATGCTGAAGGCCGGGAAGGGGCGGGTCATCACCGTCACCACCAGTCTGGGGACGATGGTGCGGGAAGGCTACCTTCTGTACGGTTCGAGCAAGGCGGCGGCCGAATCCTCGATGGCGGTGCTGGCGGCGGATTTGAAGGGCACCGGGGTGACGGCGAATGTGCTGGTGCCGGGCGGCGTGACCAATACGCCTCTGGTTGGTGAAAACGCCGGCGATCCCGCGAAGATGTTGCAGCCGGAGATCATGGTGAAGCCGCTGCTGTGGCTAGTGTCGGATGCGGCGGATACGGTCAGCGGGCGGCGGTTCATCGCGGCGGACTGGGACAGTTCGGTGCCGGCGGATCAGGCGGCGGAGAAGGCCGGCGCCCCGGTGGCGTGGCTGTCGATCGCGCGGATGCCGATCGAGCCGAAATAGTACGGCGGGCCGGCAGGCGCGGCGTGATCGCGCTTGCCGGCTCTCGTAGCCAGACCCAGGGTGAAAGCCTGGCACCTGGACGGGTCCTCGCCACGGCTACCCGGGGTGTGCGGTGGGCTGGTCCGGTTAGGCAACACGCAACAATAACCGCTCCAGTTGGTGTTGGGCGCCGATCTCTCCACGTCGTGGCGGGTGCAGACCCGCCATCCACGGCTTCCGGTGTTGATTTCAGCGAAGTCTTGGATGGTGGGCCCGCGCCCACCATGACGGCGTGCGTCGGAGATGCGCTGACTGGAGCGGTTATTGTTGTGCGTCGCCATATTCCGAACGCCAGATGATTCGAGACGCGATGCAAAACCAGACCGGACTGTGAGGCAACCCGGTGCGTCGGGCCTCCGACCCGATTGGCGTTACTCCGTTCGGCTGGCCCGCGGGGACACCGCCAATCCCAGAAACACCAGAATGGCCTGATTCAGGCGCAGCATATCGGCGTCGTCCATCCGGCCAATCAGCGTACCGAGTTTGGTTTTCGGGACCGTGGTAATCTTGTCCACCATCAAGCGGCAACCCGTCCGCAGGCCGTTCCGCTGGTTCGCCACAACGGGCAATCGGAAAAGCGGGGCATCGGTCTCGTCTGTGGTGAAGGCACAGATTGTCATCGAATCGGTGCCGTCGAACCGATCATCCTGGACGATGACCACCGGCCGAGGTTTGCCGGCATAATCCTTGCCACCGGCGACGGTCCAGACGTCACCTCGTCTCATTCCCGAACCGCGCCGTTGGCGGCATCATTCCCATCGTCCAAGATCGACAGCGAGTCGATGAAGGCCTGATCGTCCCGCGCATGGACACTGGAGGCGACGGCCAAAGACTGCCGATGCGCTTCGGCGCGGAAGCCGGGCGAGCGAACATCCGGCACCCAGATCTGGATCGGACGCAACCCTTGCTCGCGCAGACGAGCCCGGTGTTCCCGGACCTTTTGTCGGGGTGGCGTGTGGGTGGGTGCGGTTGCCATGACAGCCTCTCGGGTGGGTTTATGCGAACCACGGGCACCTCTGACCGGCGTGACCAGCAGAACGCCGGGCCGATCAGGGTTACATGTAACTTGGCAGTCCCGGCAGGCTGTCGCAAGGGCCTTTGGCAAGGTCGGACACACCCGCAATGAGGCGGCGCGCAAAAATTACCGCACCGGGTGGCGATGGCCCAAACCTCTCCGCGTCATGGTGGGCGCAGGCCCACCATGACGGGGGCGACCGCCAGTGCCAACAGGAGCGGAAATTCTTGGCGCCGCTACCCGTCCGCCACCCGCTCCACCGGCGGGTAGCGGCGCAACACCCGCAGCATCAGGAAGATCGACGGCAACGTCGCCAGCACGCAGATCGAGTAGTACATCGGCCACCCGACCGCCTCGGCCAGGAACCCGGTCAGCCCCCCAACGGTGCGCAACGCGATCGCGGCAACCGACGACAGCAGCGCGTATTGCGTCGCCGTGAACGCGACCGAACACAGCCCGGACAGGTAGGCGATGAAGGCCGCATCGGCGAGGCCGCCGACAAACGCCTCCAGGAACACGGTGAAATACAGCACATGTACCTGACCGTGGGAGAACGCGAGTACGACATACATTGAAACGGCGGCGCTTTGGACGCAGCCGGTCAGCAACAAGGCCCGCCCAACGCCCAGACGCGCCACCAGGAAGCCGCCGACCGCGATCCCGGACAGCACCGCCGCCAACGCCGGCAGGAAATTCGCGACCGCGATGGCGTTCTTGTCGAAGCCCAAAGACCGGTAGAACGGCGCGGCCATGACGCCGGCCATGGCCTCGTCCAGCTTGAACAGGGCAACGAAGGCCAGGATGGTGATCGCGCCAGGTCGGGTCAGGAACTCCCGCAGCGGATCGACCACGGCGTGGCGGATGCGGGCCACGAACCGCTCGGGACGGGTCTCGACGGGCAAGTCCCGCGCGACATCCGGCTCCCGGGCCAGCAGGGTGACCAGCGGAGCCAGCGCCAGCAGCAGGGCCACACCCAGCAACGCTGTGTGCCAGCCGACCAGATCGGCGGCCTTGATCGCCCCAGCCCCGGAGATCAGCAACGCCGCCCGATA
>CAMBXJ010000074.1 GCA_945871455.1 Asaia bogorensis | reverse complement strand
GTTGCCCAACGCGCGGAGGCACTCGGCTTTCGCGATCTGTGGGTGACGGAAAACACCATGGACCACGTCACCTGCTTCGATCCTGTCGTCGTGCTGACCTACGCCGCCGCCGTGACCAGCCGTATCGGGCTGGGCGCGTCGGTGGTCGTCTTGCCGATTCACAGCCCGCTGATGGTGGCGCATCAATGGGCGACATTGGACTATGTCAGCAACGGACGGGCCATACTTGGCGTTGGCCTGGGGCGGGAACATCATTATCGGGAGTTCGAAATTCCCGTCGCGGGTCGGGTCCGCCGCTTCCGGGAGGAAGTGGAACTGATCAAGGCGCTGTGGACCCAGGAAAAGACCACCTACCATGGCAAGTTCTACAACCTCGACAACGCCACCATGTCGCCCAAACCGATCCAGAAGCCGCATCTGCCGCTGTGGATGGGGGTCGGCCATCCCGACGCTATCCGCCGAACCGCCAGGCTTGCGGATGGTTGGATGGGCTCCGGCGGGTCCAGCATCGCGGAATTCGGCCGCTCCGTGCCGATCCTGAAACAAGCCCTGCAAGACGCCGGGCGCGATCCCGAGGCGTTCCCGATCTCCAAACGCATCTTCATGGCGGTGGACGACAACCCCGCCATCGCCCGTGCGGAACTGAACCGCTGGTTCACCGACGTCTACCACAACCCGCCTGGCACCGACGCATCCGGCATCCACGGCACGCCGGAACAGGTCCGCGAACGCCTGGAAGAACTGATCGCCATGGGCGCAAACCACCTGATGCTGAACCCGGTGTCCCGCCATGTGGAACAACTGGAAGCGGTGGCGGAGATCGTCGGGCTGAAATAGCCGGACGGAGGCATCGCCAAACCGGCATGGGTCGAGCTGTCATGAATATCGTTGACGCAACCGAGAAGTACGAACAATGGCTCTGCCAGGCGCTGGCCGGTGAAGTGGTATCAGCCGATCTGAAAAAGAAGCGCAAGAAGATGCGCAAGGGGACGGCATTCCAGTTCCTCCGCGCAACCTATTGGCGATGGGCCGATACGATCGCCGCCACGGTCGGCAAGGTGGCCGACGCGCCGGACGTTCTGGCCGTTGGCGACATTCATCTGGAGAATTTCGGCACCTGGCGTGACCGGGAAGGACGCCTGGTCTGGGGAGTCAACGATTATGATGAGGCCGCCATCATGCCATACACGCTGGACCTTGTGCGGCTGGCAACCAGCGCTTTGCTCGCGCGGGGCAAACATGGCGATGACGACGCCATCGCCGCGCCAATCCTTGAAGGCTACCGCAAGGGCCTGAAAAATCCGCGGCCGTTCATCCTGGACGGCAGTCATGACGAATGTGCCAAAATCCACCGATGGCTGCGCAAGAAGACCGTCGTTCCGGAATGCGAGCGACGCAAGTTCTGGCACGATATCCAGAGCGATCTGAACGATCTGGCCGCGGAGCCGTCCCGCATCGCGCCGCGCTTCCAGCGGATATTGTTCGCGGCGCTGCCCGATGATGCGGCCGAACCCGATCTGTGGCCCCGGAGTGCCGGCGTGGGCAGTCTGGGCCGGCCCCGATGGGCGGCCCGTTCCGCCTGGCGAGGAGGGTGGGTGGTCCGCGAAGCCAAGGCAATCGCCCCGTCCGCCTGGGGCCGCGGGCAAGACGGCCAGGGCCGGCCGATCCGCTGTATGGAGATCGCGACGGGCCGCTACCGCTCGCCCGATCCCTGGTTCCGCGTAAACAATGGCGTCTCTGTCCGCCGCCTGTCGCCCAACAATCGCAAGATCGAGGCCGCGGATCCGCAATCCTCCAACGAGGACGAACCGCTGGAGCGGCAGACGGTCGAGGCCGAGATCCTGCTCGATCCACGGATGCTCGCGGCGATGGGGCGGGAACTCGCCGCCATCCATCTGGGCACCGGCGATGTAGGCGCCGCGGTCAGGGACGATTTCGCAACCCGTCAGGCGGCGGACCCGGATTGGTTGCGGGTGGCGAGCGTTCAGGCCACCAATCGCGTCACGGACGACTGGAAAGCCTACCAGCGCTCGGAGGCCAGGTAGCCTTCCCGATCCCGAACCATGACACCGCTTTCCCCCGGTGCTAGGCTTCGGGCAACTCACCACAACCACATGGAGGCACGCCGATGTCCGATCTTCCCAAACACGTCGATATCCACGAAGAAGGCCCGCGCGAGGGCTTCCAGATCGAGCCCGGCCCGATCAGCACCGCCGACAAGGTCAAGCTGATCGAAGCCCTGGCCGAGACCGGCCTGCACCACATCCAGGCCTGCTCCTTCGTTAATCCGCGCCTCGTGCCCGGCTGGGCCGATGCGGAAGCGGTGGTGGAAAGCTTCACCGCCAAGCCTGGCATCCACTACACGGGCCTGTATTTCAACGGCAACGGACTGGATCGCGCGCAGAAGTATCAGGACAAGCTGACCCTGACCGGCTCCATCTCCCTGACCGCGTCCGAAGGGTTCACCAAGAAGAACCTCAATCGCACCCATGCGGAGAATGTCGAAGCAATGAAGCGCCAGTCCGCGCTGCATGTCGCCCGCGGCATTCCGGTCAATCGCGTCGGCGTCATGGCGGCATTCGGCTGCAACTACCAGGGCGACATCTCCCCGGCCCGGGTCATCAGCACCCTGGAAGACGGCATGCGGATCGCCGAGGAAACCGGCGCCGAAATCACCTATTTCTCTTTGGCCGACACCATGGGCTGGGCCGCGCCGCACCGCATGGAGCAGGTGCTGGGCGCGGTTCGCAGCCGCTGGCCGGACATGAAGATCAGCCTGCATCTGCACGACACGCGCGGCCTCGCCGTCGCCAATGCCCACGCCGCGCTGAAGATGGGCGTCGCCCAGTTCGACTCCACCGTTGGCGGTCTGGGCGGTTGCCCCTTCGCCGGCCAGCCCAAGGCGGCCGGCAATATCTGCACCGAAGAACTGGTGCTGCTCTGTGAGGAGATGGGCATCGAAACCGGCGTTGATCTGGATGCGCTGATCGAGGTCGGTCGGATGGCGGAAGATATCGTCGGACATCAATTGCCAAGCGAACTGATCCACGCCGGCAGCCTCGACGCCTTCCGACGCAAGGCCTCTCACTGATGTCCGCTCGGCCTCTTGCCGGTCTCCGGGTTCTTGAGTTCTCCCACACCGTCATGGGGCCGACAGCGGGCCTGTTGTTCGCGGAACTGGGTGCCGATGTCATCAAGGTGGAACCCGCACCGGATGGCGATCGGACCCGACGGCTGGGCGGGTTCGGCGCCGGCTTCTTCGCTGGTTTCAACCGCAACAAGCGCAGTCTTGCGATCGATCTGAAATCGACGGAAGGGCAGGCGGTGATGCACCGCCTGGTCCCGACCGCCGATGTCGTGCTGGAGAATTTCGGTCCCGGCACGATGGAGCGGTTGAACTGCGGCTGGGAGCATTTTCAGCCACTGAACGACCGGCTGATCTACCTGGCATTGAAGGGCTACCTCGCCGGTCCCTATGAACACCGGCCGGCGCTGGACGAGGTCGTGCAATTCCAGTCCGGCCTCGCCTGGATGACCGGACCGCCCGGCCGCCCCCTGCGCGCGGGCGCATCCGTGATCGATATCATGGGTGCCATGTTCGGGGTTATCGCCGTGCAGGGCGCGTTGCGGGAACGCGACGTAACCGGCAAGGGGCAACGGGTGGCAAGCTCGCTGTTCGAAAGCTCGGTCTTCCTCATGAGCACCCATATGGCCGGCATGGCCGCCACGGGTCTGGAGGCGCGCCCGATGCCGGCCAGACGAGGGGCCTGGGCGGTCTATGACGTGTTCGACACCGCCGGTGGCGGACAATTGTTCATCGGCGTCACGTCGGATCAGCAATGGACCCGGTTCGTCGAGGAGTTCGGCTTGCAGGAACTGGCCGCCGATCCTCGGATGGCAACCAATGTGACCCGGTTGGCCGAACGGGGCTGGCTGATCCCGGCGCTGCAGGACGTCATCGGAAGGTTCCCGCAGAAAGACGTGGAGCAACGCTGCGAGCGCTGCAACATCTCCTGGGCGCCGGTCGGACAGCCGGGCGATCTGTTCGAGGACCCGCATCTGTTGGCGACCGGCGGGTTGGTGGATGTGTTCGTATCCCGGTTCGGCGGCGGTGAAGGCGGCAAATGGGTCGGGTTGCCGGCGCTGCCGGTTGAATTCGGACCAGAACGCGAACGGCCGAAAGTGACGCGCCAGCCGCCACGCATCGGCGAACACAACGCGGAAATTCTGGGGGAGGCAGGTTTTGCGGTGGCGGAAATCGCGTCCCTGGTCGAACGCAAAGTCATTGTGTCGGCGTCGTAGCGGCCGCTGCGAACGAGAAATCTCAAGGCTTCGTTCATCTCTTGGCCCGAAAATGGAAAAGCCGGCGGGAATAGGCCCGCCGGCTAACCACTGGGAGGTCAGAGATGCTCACTCATCTCCTCATCCTGCTGCTGATCGTGGTGATTCTTGACCTTAAAGTCAAGATCAACATCGAAAAGCGGTAGGGGAACCGGTCGGTCCGTTCGCGGGCCGACCGACTCCCCCGGTGATGGACGGGTGGTTATCCGTCGATGCGCGCGGTGGCGGACCCGCTGACCACTTCCTTGCCATCCTGGTTCACGGTGGACAGCTTCAGATCGACCAGCTTCTGACCGTTCTCGTCGCGGATTGCCTCGACCGTCGCGGTCGAGTCCAGCGTGTCGCCCGGCCACACCTGGTTGGTGAACCGAACGCCGAACTTGGTCAGGCGACCGTCGCCGACATAGTTCGTCAGCATCTTGCTGGTCAGGCCCATGGTCAGCATGCCGTGCGCGAACACGCTCTTGTACCCAGCGGCTTCCCGTGTGTAGACATCGTCCGTGTGCAGCGGGTTGTAGTCGCCCGATACGCCCGCGTACTGCACGATCTGAGTGCGGGACAGATTCTCGACCACGCGCTCGCTATGGGTGTCGCCAACCTTCAGGGCGGATGCTTTCAGTGCCATTTTCGTTCCTCCTCAACCCGCGTCCACGGGGCGTTCGGTCGTCACGCCGACGCCGCGCGCGATCATCACCAGTTCCCCATTCTGGTCACGGTATTCCGTCACCCGCTCCCGAAAGGTCAGCTTCCCGGCACGCTTGCTCTCACGCTCCCAGGTCTTGCCGGGCAGGGTCTCGCAGGTCAGCACATCGCCGGGACGCAGCGGGCGGATATACTCGTAATGCTGTTCCGCATGCAGGCCGCCCGAGGAGGACGGTTTGCCTTCCACCCCGCTGGCGGTCTTGCCGGAGCCGAACCACTTCTGGCCGGGCTTCGGGCGCAGATGGTAGTCGGGGTCGAACTGTGCGACGGCTTGCGCGAAGCTCGGGGGGGCGATGATGCCGCCGACCTCAGATTTTTTCGCGGCCTCCGCATCATGATAGACTGGGTTGGTGTCGCCGATCGAGCGGGCGAACATCATGATATGAGTCGCTTCGACGGGGAATGTTATCTTGGCCAAGGGTTTCCTCCGGTACGTGTTACGTCGACAGCCTAGCAGGACCGATCCAAATCGGAACAGGCCCAATCGGAAAACCGGTAAGGCCGGGTCGCGGTGTGGAACGCAATGAGGCGCCCGGTTCGTCGTGGAGGCGCGCGGGTGCGCGCGGCCCTGGATGCGGCCGCGATCCCCACCTGGAACGGGCCGCGGCAAAGCGCCGAACGGGCCGATGCGTTGCGCTTCATCCGCGCCCCGGGCTTTCTGCCGCGCGGGCGGCGAGTCTATGCCATCGGCGACGTGCATGGCTGCAAGGATCGTCTTGTGGCGCTGCATGCCGCGATCGCCGAGGATCTGGCCGCCCGTCCGACCTTGGCCGCGATCCTGGTGCATCTTGGTGACTATATCGACCAGGGCCCCGACAGTGCCGGTGTCGTGGCCCTGCTGGCCTCTGGATCCCCGATTGCTGGCGTCAGGATGGTCAACCTCCTGGGCGATCACGAACGCATGCTGGTCGATGCCCTGGCCGGAGACCGTGCCGCTGCCACCGATTGGCTTTGGGCCGGCGGGCGGGATTCGCTGCGCAGTTGGGGCCTTGACCCCGATTTGCCGCGCGAACAGTGGGAAGCTGCCTTGCCAGCCTCGCATGTCGATTTCCTGCGCGGATTGGCGTTGACCCACCATGAGGGCGGCTATCTCTTCGTGCACGCGGGCATCCGCCCCGGTGTTGCCTTGAGCAAGCAGACCATCGACGACCTGACGACGATGCGCCAACCCTTTCTGTGGAGCGAGGGTGACCTCGGCGTCGTTGTGGTGCACGGGCATTCGAACAATCCGGCACCGGTCACGACGCCCAACAGGATCGGTCTGGACACCGGCGCCGGCATGGGCGGCAAACTGAGTTGTGCCGTGTTGGAAGACGACGTCGTCGCCTTCATCGGTCTCTGAACCCCGTTCGGGTGTCACGAGCGGATTGGCGGGCGGGGCAGGGGCTTCTAACACTGCGGCGCAAGCCCGCCATGACGACCTGCATCGCTATCCACGTCAGGATGCGGTGCCAGGACCCGTGTCGATCGACCGCCACCAGAGCGTAGGCCGCCAGGTCTCCCGGTCGAACGCAAAGTAGTTGCCGCCATTGCCCGCGGGTTGATCCAAGGAACGATCGATCGACCGCCCCGACAGATGCCCCAGCAGCAAGGCGCCGACCGCCCCATGCGAGACGATCGCTATATCGCCTGGCTGCGATGTCGCGGCGACCACCGCCCGGACCGCGGCGATAATCCGTGTCTGCGCGTCGATCGCCCGTTCCCATCCCCGCACGCTGATTTCGGGTTGCGCGAAGAACGCGTTCGCCATCGCCTCGAACATCGCCCTCGGCAGGTAACCGGTCGACGACCGGTCATTTTCGCCCAACCCGTGGTGCGTCCGCCACGGTAGCTCCAAGGCCGAGGCCAGCACCTCCGCGCCGTCCTGGGCCTTGTATTCAGTGCTGCTCCAGATCGAGCCTATCGCGCGTAGCCACGATTGGGCGGCGAAAGCCCGCAGCCGAACCAGCCCGGTGGGCGACAGCCTCCATTCCGGCACCGGCACGGTGGGATCGATGATCACATCCGGGTGGGTGATGAAAAGAACCTGGGACACCGAGGCTTGGTTTCTCCATGGGGCGGACCCGATAATCCAATGCGGGCTGCTCCGGCGGATACCGGCGGCGTGGACCTGCCACCCATCAAATGGCGCTCGCCGCGAGGTTCGCCCGAGACGGGGTTCCCCAGCAGGTTCCAGCCGAGGCATTCGCTGCTACTCTGCGCCGGTAGAGGATTTTTTGCCATCGGCAACCCGGGGAGAACATCATGCGCAGGCCTGACAGTCAGGAGCAGGAGTTGCGTGGTTTCTCGAACCGCGTCCAGGCGCTGGCGGATGCGGGGCAACCGGTCAAGATCCAGGTCGGGTTCGGCTGGTCGCCAGCGCCGAGCTTCGTAAACCTGGAAGTCGTGCCGCATCTTGCGGAAAATGACCACCGGTTCGATCATGTCGATGTGTTCTATTTCCCCTATGCCGACATGCCCTGGCCAATTCCCGACAACAGCGTCGATTTCATCTTCCATGAGGATTTTATCGAACATATCAGCCAGAAGCAGCAGGTTTGCTTTCTGGCAGAGGCTCTGCGGGTGCTGAAGGAAGGCTGCTTTCACCGCGTCAGCACGCCATGTCTGCGCGCCTCCATGAATCGACATTCGCGTTTCGAGGACGGCATGGCCGGGGTCTATACGGGCGAGTGGGACAACTGGCAACACGTCAATCTGTTCACCCGCAATTCTCTGGAAGAGATGGCGCGGATGGTCGGTTACCGGGACGTCGTCTTCACGCAGAAGAACCAGGGCGTCTCGCCGCGCAGTCTGACCACCGAGGTGCGACCGGCGGAGGACCGTGACCTTGTCTTTGGAAATGTATTCGCGGATCTGTTGAAGCTGAGCCGACCGGAACGCGGCAAGCGTCGGCTGGAGGACATGCTGGACCACTTAGATGAGGCGTTCTACGTCACGACCAACGCCGATGTCGCCGATGCGATCAAGGCCGGATGGCTGCAATCCGGCCGCGATCACTATATCCGGTTTGGGTTCAAGGCCAACCGGGCGCCGTTCGGCCTCGATAACGCCTGGTACGCGGATCAATATCCGCTGGCGGTTACCGAGGTCCTGCACGGAAACTACCGTGATTACATCCATCACTTCGTTGCGGTCGGTAAGGCGCGCGGTTACCGCGCCACTCCTGGCTGATTGGGAACCCGATCAGGAGTCGTGTGGGACTCTGACGGTAAACAGCGTCGTCGGACGACACAAGTCTCGTCTGATGAACGCGAAGCACCGGCCCAGCCGCATGGCGGTCACGAGGCTGCGATCCGAAGCAAACCAAACGACGCGATCCTGATCTCAAGGTGCATGCGCCCAATTCCCCGGTTGACGCTCGCGTCATCGCCTTCCGATCGTGATGAATCCCCGGTCAGTCGGCCGCGATCGGGAGGAACCGGCGTGCAAACCTGGTATCAGACGCACCGGTCCGGTCCACCAGTCTAAAACGGGATCGACGGGCTTCGGCCCCCCGCCTATTGTGGTCCTGACACGATCGTTTCAGTGACCCGCATCCCGTGGATCGGTCCGCCGCTGGGGCATTGCTCGAAAGCCGATGGCCAACAACCCCCTCCCCCCCGACTCGCCCCTGGTTGCCGCATTGTCGTTCCCCCACCGGGTGATGATCATGGTATCGGTGGTCCTCGGTTCGACCCTGTATTCGACGACCTTGCTGATCGCGTCCGCCATGCTGCCGCAGATGCAGGGGTCGATGGCCGCCACGGCCGACGAAATCGCGTGGAGCACGACGTTCAACATCCTGGCCACCGCGATCGTCACGCCGACCGCCGGGTTCCTGATCGCCAATTTCGGCCGGCGTAAGGTGATGCTGGCCTCGGTCGGCGGCTTCACCTTGGCCACCTACCTCTGCGGTCAGGCTGATTCGCTGGAATCCCTGATCCTGTGGCGCATCATGCAGGGCGGCATTGGTGCCCCGCTGATCCCGATCTCCAACGCCATGGTGCTGGACTGCTTCCCGCGCCGGCAGGCGGGATTGGTCAGTTCTATCTTCGGGATGGCCGTCGTCGTCATGGGTCCCGTCATCGGACCCACCCTCGGCGGCATCCTGGCCGAGACCTATAGCTGGCGTTATGCCTTCTACATGATCGTGCCCGCGGGGGCGCTGGCGCTGGTCGCGCTGTATCTGATCTTCCCAAAAGAAGACTACGGCGGCGGAGTGCGGCTGGATTGGATCGGATTCATCAGCCTGTCCGTCGCCATCGGCTGCGTCCAGCTTGTGCTGTCCCGCGGGCAGCGGCTGGACTGGTACGAGTCCTCCGAAATCATCGTCGAAACCGTCGGTGCCTGCCTGGCATTTTACGTGTTCGTCGCACACAGCCTGACCGCCGACCGCCCCTTCCTCAATCTCCGCATCCTCCTCGACCGCAACTACGCGCTCGGCCTTTTGCTCGTATTCACCTACGGGATGCTGAATTTCACCCCCATGGTGCTGCTGCCGCCCCTGTTGCAGACCCATGCCGGCTATCCGGACGCACTGATCGGCCAGATCGTCGCCTGTCGCGGCATCGGCGGCACCATCGGCTTCTTCGCCGCCATGTTCATCGGCCGCCTCGACCCCCGTATCGGCATGACCATCGGGTTCGGCCTGCTGGGCCTGTCCGGCGTCTGGCTGATGGAAATCGACCTGAACATCGGCACCGACGACCTGTTCGTGAACTCCATCGTCCAGGGCCTGGCGACCGGAATCGTTTGGGTCCCGCTGAGCGTGATGGCGTTCACGTCCATGCAGCAGCGCTACATGGGGGAGGCCATGGCTGTCTTCCATCTGCTGCGCAACATCGGGTCCAGCCTGTTCATCTCCCTGGCATTCGCCCTGGTGACCCAATCGACCGGAGAGAATTATGGTCGACTCACCGAATCGGTGTCGCTCTACAATCGCGTGCTGTCCTTGCCCTCCGTCATGGGGGCGTGGACGGTTGAAACCGTGCCGGGCCTGGCCGGCCTCGGTCGAGAGATCAACCGCCAGGCCGCCATGATCGGCTATCTCAATGCGTTTTCCCTCTACACCGCCACGTCCGCGGCGGCGATGCTGCTGGTCTGGCTGGCGCGCCGGCGTAACCGCGGTTGATCACAATCAGCGGTGGTTCGGCGGCGAAGGCGGCGCCCAGGGACAGGAGACAGTGCGATGACCATCACAACGCGGGTCTGCATCGCCGGCGGCGGACCGGCCGGGATGATGCTGGGCCTGATGCTCGCCCGTGGCGGGATCGACGTGGTCGTGCTGGAAAAGCACGCCGACTTCCTGCGCGATTTCCGCGGCGATACCGTCCATCCCTCGACGCTGGAGGTCATGGGGGAGCTTGGCATGCTCGACCGGTTTCTGGCCCGACCGCATGACGAAGTCCGCACCGTCGGCGCCATGATCGGCGACGCGTATTTTGAAATCGCCGACTTCGCCACCCTGCCTACCCGCTGCAAGTTCATCGCCATGATGCCGCAATGGCACTTCCTGGACTTCCTCGCATCCGAGGCCAAACAATACCCCAGCTTCAGCCTGATGATGCGGGCCGAGGCCACCGGCCTGATCCGCGACAACGGCGTTGTGGTGGGCGTCGAAGCCGACACGCCGGACGGCCTAACCGCGATCCGCGCCGAACTGGTCATCGCCGCCGATGGCCGGGGTTCAACTCTGCGTGAAGCGGCTGGACTGACGGTGGAGGACCAAGGCGCCCCGATCGATGTCCTGTGGCTGCGGCTGTCGCGGCGGGACAGCGACCCGGCGGCGAGCCTGGGACGTGTGGACGCCGGCCGCTTGTTCATCAACATCAACCGCGGCGACTACTGGCAATGCGCGTTCATCATCCCGAAAGGCCAGATCGAGCGGGTGCGGGCTGCTGGTCTGGATGCGTTCCGGGCCGATCTGGTCCATCTGGCGCCGCATTTTCAGGACCGCGTGGCTGAAATCGCCAGTTGGGACGACGTGAAGCTGTTGACCGTGTCGGTGAACCGGCTGCCCAAATGGGACCTGCCCGGGATGATCTGCATCGGCGACGCCGCGCACGCGATGTCCCCAGTGGGCGGGGTCGGCATCAACCTGGCGATCCAGGACGCCGTCGCCGCGGCCAATGTCCTGGTGCCGGCCCTGCGCAAGGGATCGGCGAGCCCAGGCGATCTGGCCGCCATTCAACGCCGCCGCGATTTTCCCACCAGAATGACGCAGCGGATCCAGGTGCTGATCCAGAACCGCGTGATCTCCAGCGTCCTGCGCGGTTCGGTGACCCCCAAGCCGCCGATGCTGCTGCGATTGTTGCAGCGGTTTCCGACGCTGCGCCGCTTTCCCGCGCGCGCCATGGGCATGGGCGTGCGGCCGGAGCATCTGCGGCATTAGGTTCGAACTCGCTCTGACCACCGCATCGGGAGGCTCGCTCTGTGGAGATTGGTTCAGGGGCAATCCCGGTATTTGTTCACCGGTGTTCGACAGGAATAAGGGTTTCTGACGCCGCTCTGATCGAGGTCACTCTTCTGGGATACAACATTGTCCTAGGAGACGAGTCTTGATTGTTTCCATCGATTCTTATTTTCCGCCCGCGCCGAGCATGGATCGTTCACGCACACTCCGTTGCCTGAATGCTGGTGTCCGTCAAAAATGATCGCTCTTATCTCAAATTCTGTTGGTATGGTCCCAAACCCGCAGCCGCCATGATCCATGCGTCTGGTGTCGGTGCCGGACCAAGGACTTCAATCATTCGCCTCCAACTCAGATAGCCCGGGAGGTTCTCGGTAGCGACGCCATGGAAG
>CAMBXJ010000073.1 GCA_945871455.1 Asaia bogorensis | reverse complement strand
GGTTTCGATCACGCCCGGCGCGATGGCATTCACCAGCACATCCGGAGCCAACTGGCGCGACAGGGCACGGGTCAGGCCGACAATGCCCCCCTTCGCCGCCGAATAGGACAGCCGGTTGGCGCTGCCGCGACGATAGGCGATAGAGCTGGCCAGGACGATCCGCGCCGTATCCCGCCGATCGAAGCGAGTTTTGAAGGCCACCGCCATGTCATAGGCATTGGTCAGGTTGGCGGCGATGGCGCGGTTCCAGACCGCGTGGTCGTCAGCATCCAGGGCATCGGGCTCATACACACCGGCCAAGTGGATCATGGCGAAGACCGGACCGCCGGCGGCGTCCAACGCGGCGGCGCAGGCCGCAGGCGTATCCAGCGCCGAGGTCCAAATGCCGAGCCGAACGCGCCCGAGGCGTTCTTGTGCGGCGGCGAGGCGGTCGGGGTCCTGGTCGACCATGATGACGTGACCGCCCTGTTCCATGAACAGGCGCGCGGTTTCCACGCCGATCCCACCAGCGCCGCCGGTGACAACGATGCGTTTGCCGGTGAATTCGGACATTTCAGGTTCCTCCGACGGCAGGAGTGTTTTCACCGTGGCGGAAAACGGCGGGACACTCAGGCGCCGTGCACCAATAGCTGGTCCATTTGGCGCGTGGCCAGTCCCCCATCGTATTGGCCCACACCGGTATCGCCCGCACCGGCAGGGTCCGAGCAGGCCGGCCATCCATGATCCCGTTGAGAGCAACACCGCAAATCAAGAATGGCGGGTCTGAACCCGCCATGACCGGGAGAGACCCGCGCTTGGGGTCAGATGAGGTGGCAACAGCGTGCGCTTGCGGACGTGATCGCGTCACCAAGGGTGCGTTACCGGGTGTTGCTCACGACCCGGGGCGCAGGCGGGTGGGGTCCTTACGGAATCCCTCGGGATCGACCAGGGCTTTCCAATAAAGCAGCGCACAGGCCGCGCCGACCGGCAGATCGGGAAACTGGTTGCGCACGGCGACCTGGGCGAACTGGCCCTTCGAGGTTCCCTGCAACAATTGGCCGATCACCTGTTCGGCGATCGTGCCTTGCGCCTGCGGGCCCTTGTCCTTGATGTCGGCAAAGGTCCGGACGGCGATCCGCTCCAGCGCATCGCACTCACTGGATGAATCCTCGTTAATCAGCGGATAGCCGAAGAAGCCGCCAGCCGAGACAATGACGAGCAACAATAGGAGTTTCATAACAGCGTTCCGCCTTGGCAAGACGGTGGACCCTACCGACTTCACGGGCCGGGGGGAACCGCGATGCTCCGCGGCTGCGCGACCGCCCAGATGAATCAGTCGATGCGACGGCACGGCGACGGATTGCGCCAACCGGCCGTACAGGGCTTAAGATACGGACGGTAATCCCTTCCACTGACGCGATTCATGCCCGATTCCGTCCTGATCACGCCCGCTGCATCCGGCCGCTCCGCCGCCGATCCCGTTCTGTCGGTCAACCTGATCGACGGGATCGGCTTGTTCGTGAACGGCACCGCTGTCCGCCTGCCGAACCAGAAGGCGCGGGCCATGCTGGCATGCCTGGCGCTCAGCGATGCCAACCAGGAGTCCCGGGAACGCCTGGCCGGCCTGCTCTGGAGCGAATCGGAGGAACGCAAGGCCCGCGCGACCTTGCGCCAAGCGGTGCATGAAACGCGGGAGGCATTGATCGCGCACGATTGTCTGGCCTTCACGACATCGCGCCTGGCGGTCGGCCTGGTCCCGAACCTGTTCCAGGTCGATATCGTGGACACGTTGCGAGCCGTCGCGGGACAGGATGCGCCGGACGCACTGCTGCGGCATGAGCGGCTGGACGAGATTCTGATGGCCGGGTTCGAGAGTCTGGATCCCGCCTTCCATGTCTGGTTGCTCTCCCGTCGCCAGGCGCTGAAGGACCGGCTGCTGCTGGGGCTGGAGGACGCCTATCGCGATGAGGCCCTGCCACGCTGGCGCCGCCGCCGGCTGGCGGAAGCCGCGTTGCGACTGGATCCAACGCATGAGGATGCCTGCCGCGTGTTCATGCGCTGCGCCGCCGAGGATGGGGAGGTCGCCGCGGCGCTTGCTGCCTTCACCCGCATCAAGCAGATCCTGGGCGACGATCACGACATGCCGCCCTCGGCCGAAACCGAGAACGTCTATGTGCGGGTGAAGCTGGGCGAGTTCGAGCCCGGACCGCCGGAGGTGGCGCCAAACGGGCTGGCAAACGGGGTGGCGCCGGCGGACGCGCGCGAACCGGCCACCGCCAGCGACACGGACTCCGATACCGGCTCCTTCGTCAACCGGCGGGAAGTCAGCCAGTTGATGGTGCCGCAGCGCTATGGCGCGAAGACCCAAACTCCGCCGCGGCTGGCGCCGCCGAAACCCGCCGTTTCGATCGAGGCCTTCGCGATGAATGGCGTCGCGGCGGACCAGGCGCATCTGGTGGAGGGATTCCGGCTGGACCTGATCGCCTGTCTGGTGCGGTTCCGGGAGTGGTATGTCAGCGGATCGGATGCCGACGTGCCGTCCGATCACACCGGCGCCCCGGTCTCGGCGCGGTTCGCGGTCACCACCACGGCCTATCAGGCCGGCGGCACGATCAATGTCGTGATGGTGCTCCAGGATCGCGGCAGCGGCATCGCGATTTGGTCCGAGCGGTTCGAATTGCGCCTGGCCAATTGGTTCGAGGCACAGCGGCGGATCGTGCGCCGCATCGCCGCGACCCTGAACGTGCAGATGTCGACCGAGCGTCTGACCCGCCAGGCGCATGTACCGGATGTGTCGCTGGAAGTCTACGACACCTGGCTGCGCGGCCAGTCGCTGATCCGCTATTTCAGCCCCGACAACTGGAACCGCGCGGCGCAGATGTTCGCCGAGGGGATCGAGCGAGCGCCCGGGTTCTCGCCGCTGTACAGTAGCCTGGTGCAAATGAACAACGGCATGCACTTTGTCTATCCGGGCATGTTCCGCGATCCTGAAAAACAGGCACGCACCCTGGTGCTGGCACAACAGGCGGTGCAACTGGATCCGCGCGATTCCCGGGCGGAACTGTGCCTGGGCTGGTCGCTGGCGATGAACCAACGCTACACGCAGGCCGAGTTGCATATGGATCTGGCCTGCGAACTCAACCCCAACGATTCATGGACCCTGATCGCGGCGGCGATGTTCCACGCGTTTTGCGGCCACGCCGAACGGGCGCAGGAACTGGGCGCGCAGGCCATGGAGATGACCTTGTTCCCCGGCCTAACCCATTGGGTCTACCAGGGCAGCATCTGCTACCTGATCGGTGACGACGAAGGTACGATCGCTGCGCTGGATCGGGCGCAGGATGTGCTGACCACCCTGCCCGCCTGGCGCGCCGCCGCGCTGGCCAACCTGGGTCGTCTCGAGGAGGCGCGGGAGGATGTGCGCCGCTTCTACGCCCTGGTCCGCGACAACTGGTTCGGCGACGAAGCCCCGACCGAGGCGACGATCGGCCGCTGGCTGCTGCATCTTTACCCGATCAGCCAGGCCGAGACATGGGAGCGGCTGCGGACCGGGCTGCGAGCGGCGGGGCTTCCGGTCGCGGGGTGCCGGCCCGACAGGTGGTGATGTAAAGGGCGCGGCACCCTCGCAACGATCGACGGTGATACCTGTCAATCGACCGGTCATCGCCCCGAACAGGGAAAGCCGCCCATTGGACACTAGACCGAGACGTTGCCACACCGGTCGGGCCTGTGGTCTGCTTCCCGGAAAGGGAGGGGTGAAGCATGTCACAAATCACACAATTTGTCCGCCGAGCGGTGCAGATCAGGGCCAATCAGACCGCCACCATCAACGGCGATCGGACGCGCACCTGGCGGGAATTCGACATGCGCATGCGCCGCCTTGCCGGAGCGTTACATGAACAGGGCTTCAAGCCTGGCGACCGAATCGGCATCTTGGCGTTGAACAGCGACCGCTACCTGGAATGCCTGTTCGGGCTGTCGCATGGCGGCTTCGTCTTTGTCCCCATCAACACCCGTTTGGCGCCACCGGAAATCGTGTTCTGGCTAACGGATGCCGGATGCGCGGCCCTGTTCGTCGATGACGCGTTCGTCCCCATGCTCCCCAGGGTCCTGCCGGAAACCCCGGACCTGCGCCGCGTGATCTATATCGGCGATGGCCCCACGCCGGACGGCCTGACGGACTACGAGGCGATGCTGGAAGGGGCGGAGCCGTGGCGGGACTCGATCGGGGCAGACAAGGACCTCGCCGGGATTTTCTACACGGGCGGCACGACGGGCCGGTCCAAGGGCGTGATGCTGTCGCATGACAACATCGTCGCCAACGCCGTGAACATCCAGCACTACACGGTGATCGACGAACTGACGCGCTATGCGCACCTGCCGCCCATGTTCCATCTGGCGGACAACGCCATGACCTTCGTGGTCACCGGGCGAGGCGGCATGCACTTCTTCGCGCCCCGCTTCGATCCCCTCGCGGCCCTGAAGTTGATCTCTGAACAGCGGATCACCCACCTGCTTCTGGTGCCGACCATGATCAACATGCTCGTCCACCATCCGGACGTAGAGCAATACGATCTGTCCAGCCTGGAACGCCTGCTGTTCGGCGCGTCCCCCATGCCGGACGCGGTGGCGAAGCGGGCGGCGGAGATCATGCCCGGCACGAAACTGGTGCATCTGTATGGCCAGTCCGAGGCATCGCCGCTGATCACCGCGCTCGATCCCCGCTATTGCGTGTTCGAGGGGCCGATGGCCGGCCGATCGAAGTCCGCGGGCCACGGGGTGCTGGACATGGAAGTGCAAATCCACGACGCGGACGACAACGAGGTTCCTCGCGGCACCGTCGGTGAAATCTGCGCCCGTGGATCCATGGTCATGCTCGGCTACTGGAAGCAGCCGGAGATGACGGCCCATACGCTGCGCAACGGCTGGCTGCACACCGGTGACGGCGGCTACATGGACGACGAAGGCTTCGTCTACGTCGTCGATCGCGTGAAGGATATGATCATCAGCGGCGGCGAGAACATCTACTCCGCCGAGACCGAAGAAGCGATCTACAGCCACCCCGCCGTCGCCGAATGCGCCGTGATCGGCGTGCCGGACGAAAAATGGGGCGAACGCGTACATGCCATCATCCGCCTGAAGCCCGGCATGGAGGCGACAGCGGAAGCGATCATCGCCCACTGCCATGAACGCATCGCGGGTTACAAATGCCCCCGCACCATCGACTTCCATACGGCCCCCCTGCCCCTGTCCGGCGCGGGCAAGATCCTGAAAACCGAACTGCGCAAACCGTTCTGGGAAGGGCGGGAAAAGCGAGTCAATTGAGCAGCCAGACCGCGTTCGTGCTTGCCCGCTACATCTGTTAGGCCGTTGGTGAGGGGATGGCCGGTTCGCGTGCTCACGAGCAAAGGGGACCACGGACACGCCGCCAGTCCTGGCCCCGCATCCAAATGGGCCTGCTCGGGCACATGATGACAGGACCATGCGACCGAAGCCGCTACGCCACGTCCCGGCCCCTGAGCGCGGCCCTTGCCGAAGGTTGCGGTGGGTCATAGCGTGACGGTGGCGGCTGTCCGCGGGTAGGCGCGTGGCGCGGGATGGCGCGGGCCTCCCGTTTTGGTGGGCAGAAGAAATGACGAAAGACAAATAACAAGTGCAAGGGGAATGCCAATGATTTGTCGTCGAGGTTTAATCGGCACCGGCTTGGCGGCTGGGGCAGTGGGCCTGACAGGCGCCGCCCACGCGCAGGATTTTCCACGCCGTACGATCCAGTTGATCGTTCCCACGCCACCGGGAGGACCGACGGATATCGGTGCCCGCATCGTGGCGTCCATCGTTGAGAAGGACATCGGTCAGCCCGTTGTCATTGTCAACAAACCGGGAGCGGGGTCGCAACTGGGGCTGACGGAACTGACCCGTGCCCGCCCGGATGGCTACACGATCGGCTTCGTCACCATGCCCGGGATCAGCACGATCAGCCTGGATCCCGAGCGCAAGGCTTCGTTCACGATCGAGAGCTTCGCCCTGATCATCAACCAGGTGTTCGATGCGGGTGTGATCTGGGTTCGCGCCGACAGCCCGTTCAAGAGTCTGGCCGATCTCGTGGAGGCGGCGCGGAAGGCCCCTAGCAAGCTGACGGCGTGCACCACCGGGCCCCTGAGCGATGATCATCTCGCGATCATGATGCTGGAGGAGACGGCCAATATCCGTTTCCGGATCGTGCATTTCGACGGAGCCGCGCAGCAGTTCACCGCGATCCTGGGCGGGCATGTCGATGTGGCGTTCGACAACGTGGGCAGCGTTCGCAAGCGGGCCATGTCGGGTGAGGTACGCGTGCTGGCGGTGGCCGACAAGGCCCGAACCAAGCTGATGCCGGACGTTCCGACAACGACGGAACTGGGCTACCCGACCGTGATTTCCAGTTCAACGCGTGGGATCGCCGCGCCGAAGGGCACGCCGCCCGCGATCGTTTCCTATCTGGCCGAAGCGTTTCGGAAGGCCATGGAGAACCCGGATCATATCCGCAAGATGGAGGATGTCGGGCTGGAGGTGCGCATCATGACGGGGGATGACTACACGAAATACCTCGACGTTCAGCACGCCATGGCGATCAAGTATATCGAGTGGGCGAAGAAATTTCAGTGACCTGATTCGGTGTAAACCAACGCCCCATTGAGCAGTCCGCCGCCGCGCTGGCTGGGTGTCACGCCTCCGTGGCGGGATCCAGGCTGGCGCGGCTGCGATGTTAGCGCAACGCCAGAATGTCCCCTCGGCACCCACGGCCAAGACGTCAGAAAGGGCTATGGGAAGGGGTGCGCGTGGGATCTTCAAACCCCTCCTGGCAAGGTTGAGGGGATGTAGGTGCCCGCCTGGGCGGCAAAGCCTGTGGCATCAGCACTTCCCGAGGGGCCAAGGGGACATTCTGGCGTTGCGTTAACAGGCCACGTCCCGGCCCCTGGACGCGATGGCGACGCCCGTCCAAGGTCAACCCGCGAGGTCACCGGGACCGCGTTTGCCCGGAACCGCATTTGCCCGGAAGCGCATTTGAACGGCGTTGCCCCGCCTATCCCCGCATCGAAATGTCACACGCAAAGGTTGTTGCAATGGAAAGCGTCTACCGCACCCCTGACCACGCGTTTGACGGGCTGACGGATTTTCCCTACGCGCCCAACCATCTGGAATGGGACGGGCTGCGCACGCACTACGTCGATGAAGGTCCGAAGGATGCCCCCGTCGCCCTGCTGCTGCATGGCGAACCGACGTGGTGCTATTTGTATCGCAAAATGATCCCGCCGCTGCTCGCGGCCGGTTACCGCTGTGTGGCCCCGGATCACATCGGGTTCGGCCGCAGCGACAAGGTGACCGATGACAAGTGGTATGTCATCGACCGCCACATCGATCGCCTGGCCGGATTGATCCAACGCCTGGATCTGCGCGACATCACCATGGTCGTGCAGGATTGGGGCGGCCCGATCGGCCTGATCAATGCGGTTGCAACGCCGGATCGGGTCTCTCGACTGGCCATTCTGAATACCTGGCTGCACCATGACGGCTATGAATACTCGGCGGGGATCCGGGCATGGCGGGATGCCGCCACCAACCGCCATTGGCTCGCCTGGATGCGCGGCGATCTGCCGTGCGGGACGATCGTGCACCGAGCATGCGTGCGCCCTGTCGCCGACCGGGACGCTTTGATCAGCGCCTACGAGGCCCCTTTTGCCGGCAACCCGAAAGCCAAGGCCGGTGCTCGCCGGTTCCCCTGGTGCATCCCGTTCGCCGAACCCGAGGCCGGTGCCGCCACTGGTCAGTCACGGGCATTCGCGGCTCTGAAGCATTGGTCGAAACCGGCGCATGTGATCTTCGGCGCGTCCGATCCGATCTTCACGCCGGGCTGGGGAAAGCGATGGGCGGGCATGATTCCGGGGGCGACATACGATGCGATCGAGGACGCCGGCCATTTCTGCCAGGAAGATGCCGGTGGGGAGATCGCGGCGCGATTGCTGGAACGCATAGCCGAACAGGGGCGGACAGGCTTTCAGGCCGCTGGGGCAGCATGATCGCGCATCGATGGGCCACCGTGCGGATCGGCCCCGAATGCGCTATGGGATCCCGATCATTCCACTGAGCCTGACCGCCGGTGCAACAACCGCATGGGAGCGAAACCGATGAAAGACTTCTCTGGCAAGATCGCCGTTGTTACCGGCGGCGGATCGGGCATGGGGCGCGAACTGGTGCGCCAACTCGTCGCCGAGGGCTGCAACGTCGCCATGTGCGACGTGTCCGCGCGCGGCATGGCGGAAACCCAGAGCCTTTGCCAGGCTGCGGGACTGCCACAGGGCCTGCGCATCACGTCGCATGTCGCGGACGTGTCCAACGAAGCCGACGTGCTGCGCTTTCGCGACGATGCTGCGACCCAGCATGGAACCGACCGGGTCCATCTGCTGTTCAACAACGCCGGCATCAGCGGCGGCGGCAGCATGATCGTGAACGAGCGAGAGGAGTGGGAGCGCACCTTCAACATCTGCTGGGGCGGCGTGTACCTCAACACCCGTGCGTTCCTGCCGCTGCTGCGCGCCGCGGACGAGGCGCATATCGTCAATACCAGCAGCATGAACGGCTTTTTCGCCTCGGTCGGTCCGGAATCGCCCCACACCGCCTATTCCGCCGCGAAATTCGCGGTCAAGGGCTTCACCGAGGCGTTGATCGCCGATTTCCGGATGAACGCGCCGCACATCAAGGTCTCGGTCGTCATGCCAGGGCATATCGGCACGGGCATCCGGCTGAACTCCCTGAAGGTGCAGACCAGCAACGACTCCGACGACATGGACCCCAGGCAGATGGCGCAGGCCCGGGCCCGTCTGGCGTCGATGGGTCAGGATACCTCGGCACTGTCGGATGCCGACCTAAAGGGCATGCTGGCCGAACGGGCGCGCCGCTTCGTAACCGACGCCCCGACCAGTTCTGCGGAGGCAGCGACCATCATCCTGGACGGGGTCAAGGCCGACCGGCTGCGCATCCTGGTCGGACCGGATGCCAGGTTGATCGACGAGATGGTCCGCGCCGACCCGGACCATGCCTATGAACCGGAGTTTTTCGCGCGCTTCGCCGCCCAGGCGGGGTGGTATCCCGGGCGCTGACCGCAACGGCCGAGCGATTCAGGGGGGCGGGGTTGCCCTGCCCGCCAGAACCGCTGGAATACCTGTGCACGGTGATTTTATGCGGAACGTATGATCGATAGGTCTTCAAGCGGTATGCAAGGCGCATGGTAGGCACGGGCTGGTTAACCTTGATGAAAGTTTCAATCGATCGGAAGGAGTTGCCGCCGATGACCACGGCAAGGATCGAAAACAGGAGCACGTGGGGAAGCTTATAGACCTCCCCCTCGGCCCGGCGTGGGTCCGGGATTGCGCTGAGCAGGTCGAGCAACGGGCCGAATGATCGCAAGGCAACCTCCGGGTAGCTGGGTTGCCGTGCATAGATTCGGAGATTGTGCCGCGCCGGAACCCACGCGGCCGGTTCGCCAATACGATTTGCGCAATGTGTTGCGGCGCAGACTCACCCTTTCAATGCCGATGTGCAGAGCATTCAACAGCCCTGATATCAGAGGGGTGGGATGACATTTTCACAAGGAATGCATTCCGAGAGTCCCCAATACTGTGCGGACGTCCTAGAATGATGCAAAGCCGGACGACAGCGGCGGCCCATATCAATGGAGGATTCCGACATGACCCCGGTTGCAGATTCAAAGGGCGAGTATCGCGGCACGACCGTCCGCGACGATGCCGCCCTCGCCGCGTGGTTGGCACTGCGCACCGAAGCGGCGTTGGAGCCGGACCTGCCGATCATCGATCCGCACCACCATTTCTGGGATTCACCGCATCGCGGCAGCTATCTGCTGCCCGGATTGCTGTCCGACATCGGCGGCGGCCACAACATCGTCTCGACCGTGTTCCTGGAATGCCGAGCGATGTATCGGAAGGAGGGACCGCGGCATATGGCGGCAGTGGGGGAGGTCGAGTTCGTCGCCGGTCTGGCCGCCATGAGCGCTTCGGGCGGTTATGGACCGTGCCGGGTGGCCGAGGTCATCATCGGCGGCGGCGATCTGACCGCCGGTGCGGCGAATGTCCGCGAATTGATGGAAGCCGAGATCGTCGCGGCCGGCGGCCGGTTACGCGGCATGCGCCACGGCGTCGCCTGGGATGAGCATGAGGCGGTCAGCAAATTCGCCTCCCGCACCGTGCCGTTGCATCAGGTGATGGACCCGAAATTTCGGGAGGGCTTTGCCCAGCTCGCCCCGCTCGGTCTCAGCTTCGAGTCGTGGCAGTATCACCCGCAATTGCCAGACGCGATCGACCTTGCGCGGTCATTCCCGAATACGTCCATCATTCTCAACCACGTTGGCGGCATCCTGGGCGTTGGCCCCTATTCGGGCCACCGGCCGGAGGTTTTCGCGGGGTGGAAGACCAACATCACTGAGCTCGCGAAATGCCCGAACGTCACGATGAAGCTGGGCGGCCTGGGGATGGTGTCGGTCGGCTTCGACTTCCACGAGCGCGATCTGCCGCCGTCGTCCGAAGATCTGGCCGCGGCCTGGCGTCCCTATATCGAGCATTGCATCGAAGCGTTCGGCGTCGATCGCTGCATGTTCGAGAGCAACTTTCCGCCGGACAAGCAGTCGGGCGGCTATACGGAGCTGTGGAACGCGTTCAAGCGCATTACCGTCCATGCGTCGGCTGCCGAGAAAACCGCGCTCTACAGCGGCACGGCCGCGCGCGTGTATCGGATGATCGCACCCTGATTCCGGCCGATCTAACCACGGCCGATCGGCGTACCCTCACCGTCGCTGCCGGGCTTGATCCCCCAACCCGCCCCCTGCGGTTGAAGCGCGGGTTGCCGTGTCAAAGCCCAGGGCTGTGACGCGGGGGAGGTGCATCGGGCAGTGGTTACGGCGGCTGGTAGCCGGCAGTGGGCACCTGGTCCTCGACCCAGCTCCCACTGGGACCTTCGGGGTGGATCAATGTCATGCGGCCGACCGCCGCGATGCGATTCCAACCCCGCACCCCAAATCACACAGACCCGGATCAGGCGGCCCCAGATCCGGCTGCCAGAGCGGGCCGGCGTTGCAGCCAAAGCCAGACCACGGCCAGGAATGCCACCACGACCAACGCGAGACCCGCCAGGTTCAGCACCACCCACCCCATCCGATCCTGCAGGAATCCCGCCAGGAAGCTCGCGATCGCGGTCGTGCTGAAAATCAGGAAGTCATTCAGCGCCTGGGCCCGGCCCCGCTCGGACGGCCGGTAGCAAGTGGTGACCAGCATGGTTGCCCCGACGAACAGGAAGTTCCAGCCAATGCCGTTCAAGGCCAGGGAAATCCGGAAGTTCCATGCGTCGATCCCGGCGAGCGCAACCAGGATGCCGGCGAACAGGATCGCCGCGCCGGCGGCCATCACCTGAACCGTGCCAAACCGGGTAATCAGGTTTCCGGTGAAGAAGGACGGCACGAACATGCCCATGACGTGCAGGAAGATCACCACCGGTGCCTCGGTCGGCGGCAGGCCGCAGCCGACTACCGCCAATGGAGAGGCGCTCATGAGAAACAGCATCGTTGCCCAGGCTGCCATGCTGGACAGGACGGCGGCCGCGAACCGCGGCTGCCTGGCAATTTCCCACAGGGACCGCTTCGGCCCTTCCGCCTGCGTGGCCTTCGGCATCGGCGGGAAGCGAATGAACGACAGCAACGCGAAAACAACGAGATGGATCACGATCATCGCGACGTAGGTGCCGAGATACAACGGCATCAGCACATCGTAGGTCAGCCTCGTGATAGACGAGCCCAACACGCCGGCGACCACCCCGCCGGCGGTTACCCATGAAATGGCGCGGGCGCGGTACGACAACGGAACCAGTTCCACCGCCGCAAAACG
>CAMBXJ010000072.1 GCA_945871455.1 Asaia bogorensis | reverse complement strand
GAACCCGCACAGATATCGCGTAACACCCCTCCCCCCAACCCCCTCCCGCAGGGGGAGGGGGAGAATATTCTCTGCCGCCGACATGTGTGGATTCCATAGCCATGACCCAACCCATCATCCGCGACGCCACCGCCGCCGACGCACCCCATGTGTTCCGCCTGGTTCGCGGCCTGGCCGAGTATGAGAAGCTTCTCCACAAGGTCACCGCAACCGAAGACGACATCGCCAAGGCCCTGTTCGGCCCGACTCCATCGGCTCACGCGATCCTCGCCGAACCGCCCGGCGGGCCGCCGGTCGGGCTTGCCCTGTTCTACTACACGCTCAACACCTTCACCTGCCGCCGAGGCATCTTCCTGGAAGACCTGTTCGTGGAGCCAGCGCACCGTGGCACCGGCGCCGGCCTTGCCCTGCTGCGCCGCCTCGCCCAACGCGCCGTCGCGGAAAATTGCAGCCGCATCGACTGGTGGGTTTTGAACTGGAACGAACCATCTATCGCATTCTACGAACGCATCGGCTCCACCCGGATGACCGACTGGCATGTGCGGCAGCTTGAGGGACCGGCGTTGATTGCGCTGGCCGAAGGAGCACGAAATGGCTGAGACCGCTTTCGAACTTGTCGTCCTCGGTGGCGGCCCGGGCGGCTACGTGGCCGCCATCCGCGCGGCACAACTCGGCATGAAGACCGCACTGGTGGAGCGTGAACACCTTGGCGGCATCTGCCTCAACTGGGGCTGCATCCCGACCAAGGCGCTGTTACGCACGTCGGAAATCAACCACCTGCTGCATCATTTGCCGGATTACGGGTTTGACGCCGTGCAACCGAAGTTCGACCTGGACAAGGTCGTGAAGCGGTCTCGTAACGTCGCCAAACAATTGTCGACCGGGGTCGCGCATTTGCTGCGCAAGAACAAGGTCACCGTGTTCGACGGCACCGGCAAGCTCACCGGCAAGCAGACCTTGGCGGTGGAGAAGGACGGCAAACCCGTCGCCACCCTGAAAGCGCCCCACATCATCCTGGCCACCGGCGCCCGTGCGCGCCAGCTCCCCGGCCTGGAGGCCGACGGCAAGCTGATCTGGACCTACAAGGATGCGATGGTCCCAACATCGATGCCGAAATCCCTGCTGGTGATAGGCTCCGGCGCGATCGGCATCGAATTCGCCAGTTTCTATCTGAACATGGGCGCCGAGGTGACCGTCGTCGAAGTCCTCGACCGCATTCTGCCGGTGGAAGATGCCGAGATCTCTGCCTTCGCCCGCAAGGCGTTTGAGAAACAGGGCATGAAAATCCTGACCGGCGCCGCGGTGAAGGGCGCCAAAAAAGGTGCCGACTCGATCACAGTGACCATCGAAATGGGCGGAAAATCGCAGGACATCACCGTGGACCGGGTGATTTCCGCCGTCGGCATCGTCGGAAATGTCGAAGGCCTCGGCCTGGAAGGCACCGGCGTGAAGGTCGATCGGACCCATGTCGTCGTCGATGCCTTCAGTCGCACCGGCGAACCCGGGGTCTACGCCATCGGTGACCTGTCCGGCCCACCCTGGCTGGCGCACAAAGCCAGCCATGAAGGCGTGGTCTGTGTGGAAAAGATCGCCGGCCTCGACGTCCATCCCATGGACGCGGGCAACATCCCCGGCTGCACCTATTGCCGCCCGCAGATCGCCTCCGTCGGGATGACCGAAGCGCACGCCAAGGAGGCCGGCCACGACGTCAAAATCGGCCGCTTCCCCTTCATCGGCAACGGCAAGGCCATCGCCATGGGCGAACCGGACGGTCTGGTCAAAACCATCTTCGACGCAAAAACCGGCGCCCTTCTCGGTGCCCACATGATCGGCGCCGAGGTCACGGAAATGATCCAGGGCTACGCCATCGCCCGCACCCTGGAGACGACGGAAGCGGAACTGATGCACACGGTCTTCCCCCACCCGACAATCAGCGAGACGATGCACGAGGCCGTGCTTGACGCCTACAAGCAGGCCATCCACTTCTAGCCGGACATGTCCTCCACCCGCCTGATCATCGACCACCGCACCGATGGCAGTCTCCGCCACCCGGAGAAAGCCAATCGCCCGGACAATCCCATCCAGCGAAAACCCGCCTGGATCCGGGTCAAGGCGCCCACCCATCCGGTGTATCGGGAAACCCGCGACCTGATGCGCGAGAACAAGCTGGTCACGGTGTGCGAGGAAGCCGCCTGTCCCAATATCGGCGAATGCTGGTCGCAGCGTCACGCCACAATGATGATCATGGGCGACACCTGCACCCGCGCGTGCAGCTTCTGCAATGTGCGCACGGGGATGCCCGCGGCGCTGGATACCGACGAACCCACCCGCGTCGCCAACGCGGTCGCGAAGCTTGGCCTGAAACACGTGGTAATCACCTCGGTTGACCGTGACGACCTGCCAGACGGTGGTGCCGACCATTTTGCCGCCGTCATCCGCGCCATTCGCCAGGCCGCGCCAGACACGACGATCGAGGTTCTGACCCCTGACTTCCTGCGCAAACCAGGCGCGACCGAGGTCGTGGCCGACGCCCGGCCCGATGTCTTCAACCACAATCTGGAAACCGTGCCGCGGCTGTATCCCTCGATCCGCCCGGGCGCGCGCTACTACCAGTCGCTGCGGCTGCTCGATCAGGTGAAGCAGGCCGATCCCACGATCTTCACCAAGTCCGGCCTGATGGTCGGTCTGGGCGAAACCCGCGCCGAGATCATGCAGGTGATGGACGACCTTCGGGTCGCCGATGTCGATTTCCTGACCATCGGCCAGTACCTGCAACCGACCGTGAAGCACGCCGCGGTGGACAGTTTCGTCACGCCGGACGAATTCGCCGACTATGCCACCATCGCCCGGGCCAAGGGCTTTTTGCTGGTGTCGGCAACACCTCTGACCCGCAGTTCCTACCACGCCGATGCGGACTTCGCCGCGTTACGTGCCGCTCGGGAAGCCAGACTGGCATCGCCCCCCGCCTGATGCCCACCCACGCCGAACGGCAGATCGTCCCGTATAGCCCCGACCAGTTGTTCGATCTGGTCGCCGACGTGGCCTCGTACCCAAAATTCCTGCCCTGGTGTGTCGGCGCCCGGATCCGCACGCGCACCGAGACGGAACTGGTGGCGGACCTGACCATCGGTTTCGGCCCATTCCGGGAATCCTTTACCAGCCGGGTCAATCTTGAACGGCCGACCAGCGTGAGAGTGCGGTATGAAAATGGGCCATTCCGGTATCTGAATAACCAGTGGACATTCCAACCGCATGAACGCGGCACCGAGGTCGATTTTTTTGTCGATTTTGAGTTCCGTAGCCGCATCCTGCAGGCCGCGATCGGGTTGGTCTTCAACGAGGCGGTGCGACGCATGGTCGGCGCTTTTCTGAAGCGGGCGCGCGATGTCTACGGCCCGCCCGCCGTTCGGCCGACCGTCACCAACGCCTGACCCCTACCCAGAATCCGGCCGCCCTGCTTTTCTGTCGCGATCAGCGCCCAAAGGTTCGCATCATGGTTTACGCCCCCGTTCGTACCGATCCGTCTCTGCCACCCGTACGCGTGAACCTCTATTCCGACACGCAGACCCGGCCGTCCGCCGAGATGAAGGACGCGATGATGCGCGCGGAGTTGGGCGACGAGCAGCACGGCGACGACCCGACGGTCCATGCCCTGTGCGACCGCATGGCGGCGCTTCTGGGCAAGGAAGCCGCGGTTTTTCTGCCATCCGGCACGATGTGCAACCAGATTGCCATTGCCACCCATTGCCGGCCGGGTGACGAGATCCTGGCCCATGAAAGCTCCCATATCGTCGCCAATGAGGGGGGTGGTCCGGGTGCCTTGACCGGTGCCGTGGTCCTCGGCCTGCGTGGCGATCGCGGTCAGTTCGACGTGCCGACCATGCAGGCCGCGTTTCGTGAAAAGCGCCGCAACAGCCCGCCGCAGACGCTGCTGGAGGTCGAGCAAACCGCCAATTCCGGCGGTGGCTCTGTGTGGCCCTTGGACAAGCTGAACGCGGTGTTCGAAGCCGCCCACGAATTCGGCATGAAAACCCACATGGATGGCGCGCGCCTGATGAACGCCGTCGTCGCGGCCGGCATCCCCGCGCGGGAAATGGTAGCCGGTTGCGATTCCGTATGGCTGGATTTCACCAAAGGTCTCGGTGCGCCGTTGGGTGCGGTGCTGTGTGGATCGGAGGCGTTCATCGATCAGGCCTGGCGTTGGAAACAGCGCCTCGGCGGGTCGATGCGGCAGGCGGGCATTTGCGCCGCCGCATGCCTGTATGCGTTGGACCACAATATCGAGCGCCTGGCAGAGGATCACGACAACGCGAAAATCCTCGCCCGTGGCCTGGCTCAGGTCAACGGGATCGCGGTGGAAGCGCCGGAAACCAACCTGGTGTTCTTCGATACCAGTCAGACCGGCCTGACCGCGGACGAACTGGCCGACCGCGTCCGTCGCCAGGGGGTCATGGTTTCGACGGTCGGTCGGTATCGGGTGCGTGCCTGCACGCATTTGGACGTGGATCGCGCCGGGATCGAGACGGCGATCGCCACGATTCGCGACATGGTCGCCCGCTGAGTAGCCCGCTGACCCCAATCTTCACCAGATGTTAGGATAGCCGCCCGATAATTGCCCGGTCGCGATCATCAGCCGGGAAACTCCCATGCGCCTTTTGCCTGCTTTGCTGACACTGTCACTGGTTGCTTTTCCCGCCCTGGCGGAACCCGCCCCACCCAGTGCCCCGCCAACCGAGACGCGTCAGCGCGTCACCTGGCAGCAGCGCTTCGTCAAGGCAAACGTACCGGGGGACGGACGGCTGACCCTCGAACAGGCTCGCACCGGCTATGCGACCGTTGCGCGCAACTTCCAGGACATCGATCTCGACGGGAAAGGCTACGTCACCCAGGACGACATCCGGGCTTGGCACAAAGCTCGGCGGGAGGCTCGTATGGACAACAGCAAGCCGGTCGACGACCCGCTGCGCCCGCGCGCGGCGTTCCAGAGAACCCGCCCGGAGGCTCCTCCGGCCAACACCACGATGGTCGGTGGGACAAGCCGAACCAAGGAGTTTCCGCAATTGTCCGCGACGGAACCAACCGGGGAGACGTTGCAGGACGACAAACCGTAGGGACTCCACCCTGTCTGGAAACGGCAGACCAGTCTGGCGGCTGGTGTTGTCGTGTGGCTTCCCCGCTGGCGCTTGTCGTCCGGCGTGGTCACGCGTTAACCCCGGACCACGCACGAAAAAGGCCCGCGCTGCCAGGCAGCACGGGCCTTGATCCTGTTCGAATGATGAAGGGCCGGGGACAGGGCCAAGCCCGCCCCTGGCCGATCGATCAGACGGCCTTGCCGAACTTCTCGACGGCGAGGGTCACGCGCGCCGTAATCGGAGCCATCGCCTGCTCGGTCAGCTTCAGCGACGCATCGGTCAGGCGGCCGGATTCGGCCATCGTCTTTTCCATGGTCGAGCGCGCCAGACCAGCCTGCAGCTCGAACGCATCCTTCAGCGACTTGATGGCGGACATCGCCTTGAAGGTGCTCATGGTCTCGTCGAAATTGGCCTGGGCGGTCGCGGCGACCTGCTTCGACAGGTCCTGCACGCCGGCGGCCCAGATCTGGCTCGACTTCATGAACGCTTCGACATTGCCCTGGCCGAACGCGACAAATTCCTCGGCGGTCTTCATTGCTTTTTCCATACCTTTTTTCACCTTTGCCTGGTTATCTTCGGATCCGGCATCAGCCGGGCTCACGCCAATCCTCAGGTTCGATAAGCTGGCATCAGCCAGCTTGGGAGCGGCCGTTTCAGTCGGTGCCGCCGTGGTTTCGATCGTGACTGCCGCCCCCGCGACCTTTGGCTTCATGTTCATGATGATTCTCCAAATAGGGCCACTGGCCGGCAATCGCAGACAGCGTGCCATACGCGTCCTGCTGCATTTCCGCGGCCGCATTGTTTGCTGCACCGCAACACAAACGGCATATAGAGATGCCTCCTGGCCCGTTCAAGCGGAAATTGTGCGATGCACAAAAATATCGTGAGGCGGTCATATGACACGCCAATGCAGGGGGATCCGTCCTATGGACAGGGGGCTTCAGCGTCACGGTTTTGACAGGCCAGATCCCAGGAACCGGATCAGGGGGCCACGCATTTCCACGCGATAGCGACTCCGCCTGAATGGCGCGTTGCTGATGAAATTGTGAACAACACCAGATAACCCGTTAACATTTTTCAATTTTCGGAAAATTTACGACTGGACAGATCAAACCACCACCCCGTAGATTTCTCCAGCCGCGATCATGGAGAGACGAATGACACTGCCGGTGCAGCGTCGCCACACGCCCCGTATGGGTTGGCTCTTTTCGGCTTTGACCGTGCTCGCGGTGATTTTGTGCGTGCGCCCGGCATGGGCGCAGGTCGGATCGGCGCGCTACAGCTCGATCCTCGTCAACGCCGCCACCGGGGAAGTGCTGGGTGCCGCGAATCCCGATGCGGAACGCTATCCAGCCAGCCTTGTGAAAATGATGACACTGTATATGGCGTTCGAAGCGCTGCGGGATCGCCGTATCGCCCTTGATCAATATGTCCCGGTGTCAGCCTACGCCGCATCGATGGAACCGACGAAGCTTGGACTGCTTCCCGGCACCCGCATCACCGTCGACCAGGCAATTCAGGGCCTCGTCACCAAATCGGCCAACGACGCCGCCGCCGCGCTCGGTGAACTGCTGGGCGGGACGGAGGAGCGGTTCGCCCGCATGATGACCCTGCGCGCCCGTGCCCTAGGAATGAGCCGTACCATGTTCCAGAATGCGTCCGGATTGCCGGACTCGGATCAGGTGACGACCGCGCGGGACATGGCGATCCTCGCACGTCGCCTGATCGGGGATTTTCCGTCATTCTATGGCTATTTCTCGACCCCGACCTTCGTCTGGCAGCACCGCGTGATCCATAACCACGATCGCATGCTCTACACCTATCCAGGGGCCGACGGCCTCAAGACCGGCTACACCCACGCGTCTGGCTACAACCTGGTGACCAGCGCCACGCGTGGCGGGGTCCGCCTGATCGGTGTCGTCCTCGGCGCTGCCTCGTCCGGGGAGCGAGCGGGACATATGGCGTCCTTGTTGAACGCCGGGTTCGATCGCCTGGACGTGCCCACCGATCGACGCAACATCCAGGTGGCAATTCAGACGCCAAGCCGTTTCTCGTTGGTGTCCGCAGCCCAGGCCGCACCGCGCGTGGAAACCCCACGCCCGCCGCCAGAGCCGGCCAAGGCGGCTGCTCGCCCGCGCGCGCCGGTCCCGACCTGGGCAATTCAGGTTGGCAGTTTCGCCACGGAAAAGGCCGCGCGTGACGCCGCGGCTTCGGGCCGCAAAGTGGCCGATGGGGGGGATGTCGGGGTCGAATCCGCGACCGTGAACCGGCGAACCGTCTGGCGCGCCAAGGTGACCAACCTCAGTCCGACCGACGCTCAATCCGCCTGCGTGACCCTGGCAAAGCGCAAGGTACCGTGTCTGATCCAGAAGACCGATATTCGCCAGGTCGCAAGCCGGTAAGCGCCCCGAGCAGCCATCCAGTACGGGCTGTCACCAATTTGCGTGGACAGCGCCGGCCGCGGCTGCCGGCGGCTCGATGCGAAAATCCATCACTTGCGATAATTTCCTTGGGAGTGAATAGCCTCCGTTTGCCCCGGCTTCCCAGCTGGCAGGGCGCGTCAACCAACGGACGGAAGAGACCCGCATGAGCCGCCTGCACTCGGAAAGCCATTTCATCCTGCGCATCGGCTGGCTGCGTGCCGCGGTCCTCGGCGCGAACGACGGCATCGTTTCGACCGCCAGCCTGATCGTGGGTGTCGCCGCCGCGGCCGCGCCAACCTCGGACGTATTGCTCGCCGGAACCGCGGGGCTTGTGGCCGGAGCGATGTCGATGGCCGCCGGCGAATATGTGTCGGTCAGCTCACAATCCGACACCGAAGAAGCCGATCTCAACCGCGAGCGCTCCGAGCTGGCCGACCACCCCGAGATCGAACACGACGAGCTTTCGCAAATCTATGTGAAGCGAGGCGTGGAACCGGCCCTGGCCCGACAGGTGGCGGAACAGTTGATGGTCAAGGACGCACTCGGCGCCCATGCGTTGGACGAATTGGGGATTTCAGAAATCACCACGGCGCGTCCGATTCAGGCGGCGCTGACATCGGCCGCGACGTTCGCCGTCGGTGCCGCGATGCCGCTGGCCATGGTAGTTGTCGCGCCGACCGCGATGCTGGTGCCGATCGTATCGGCCGCGTCACTGGCGTTTCTGGCCCTGCTTGGCGGAATCGGCGCGCAGGCAGGCGGCGCCAACGTCACGACGGGCATGATGCGCGTGACATTCTGGGGGGCGCTGGCGATGGCGCTAACCGCTGGGATCGGGGCCTTGGTCGGCAAGGTCGTGTGATATCGGGCGGATGAAGCCGATAACCGATTCGGGCGGCGCGCCCTGGCGGTGGTAGATTCGGACGCCCGATTCCGAGCCAACCACGGCCTGCGACGTCATGTCGACAAACAGCCCGGTTTCGACAACCCCCACGACACTCGACAACCGGAGCTCCAGTTCCGCGGCATTCGCGATAACCTCGAAGTGGCAATCGACGATCAGATTGCCGCTATCGGTCCGGAACACCGCATCGTCCACCCGGCGCACCACCGGTCGGCACCCCAGCTCGGCCAGCCGCGTTGCCGTGCTCTGCCAGCCGAATCGTACAACTTCCACCGGGACCGGCACGGGGCCGCCCAACCGTGCCACCAGCTTCGAGCAATCGGCGATAATCACCAGGGTGCTTGTCGACGCCGCGACAATCTTTTCCCACAGCAGGGCGCCGCCCAGACCTTTGATCAGGTTGAGCGTGCCCTGTTCTATCTGGTCGGCTCCATCGATCGTGATGTCGATCGTCCGGTCCGCCGGCGGTTCGGCCAGCACCGTCAACCCGCCGGCCTTGGCGCGGATCGCGCTACGCTCGGAGGTGGGCACGCAGTCGATCCGTAATCCGGTCCGCGCCCGTTCGATCAGACCATCAATGGCGATTTCCGCGGTCGAACCGGTGCCGAGCCCAACAAGCTGCCCCGATTTGACCATCTCGACCGCTGCCAGCGCCGCAATTCGCTTCTGATCTTCCGCGCCGCTCATGCGCGCACCGCGCGAAACACCCGCAGCCAGTTGCCCGAGCAGACTTTCTCCACATCGGCATCGGACAATCCGCGATCGCGCAAGGCGGCGACGATTTCCGGATGGCGGGAAAAATTCGGCAGTTCGGTCCGCGCCACCCCGGCCGGAAGATCGGTGCCGATGCCGGCATGGTCGATCCCGACGGCATCGATTGTGCGGAACAGATGGCGGATCAGGCCAGGCAGCTTCTCCCGGGTCAGCACCGAGATCCAGGCGCCGATCACGCCGCCCGAGTCCGCGACCATCCTGGCATAGTCAAGGCTGATGAAGCGAGGATGGTCCCCGTCCGGGTGCCCGGGCTCCTTCAGGTTGGCATGGGTGCACAGGAACGGCTTCGTCGCCGCGGCGGCAACGCCCTTCACCGTGTCCTCGGAACAATGCGCCACATCGACGATCACGCCGATCCGGTTCATCCGCCGGACCGCCTCAGCGCCGAAGCGGGTCAGGCCCCCATGCACCGGGGCTTCTGTCTGGATGTCGCCGGTTTCGTTGACCAGGTAATGCGTCAGTTGGATGCTGCGCACGCCCCGCGTTTCCACCTGGTCCAACCGGTCCAGGTCGCCTTCCAGGAAATCGCAACCTTCCACGGCCAGCACCAAAGATGGATCGTCGAGGCGGATGTCGTCGGGCTCGCGGGCGATGCGCATGCCAGCGGCCTCGAAACTCGCCAAGTAGCCGTTCACCGCTTCCAGGCATTCGCCGGGGTCAGGGTCGCGGAATTTCTCCAGCCGCATGGTTTCCGGATTGCGGCGGATCATCGGGATATCCCCGATGGCCGACACGACCGCCGCCGCCACCCCGGCCGGACGCATCGTCGCCAGGACCGCGCGGTCGACATCGCCTGTGCGGCGGGGGCGCCCTGCATGGGTATGCATGTCGATAATCATGGCCCTCCCTTACCGCGAATCCCGCCAATCGGCTATCGCCTGAATGGGGGACGCCCAAATGGGGGACCGCATGGCAGCGCCAAGGCAGTCACATGCATGCCTGTCCTCGGTTGCCACATGCCGGTCTGCCCTTGCAGGACGCCGGCCGGTTGCGCATGTTGACCGGCGTGGCAATTGGATGATGGACGGGCGGAGCGCGACAAATGGACGGCGGGGCCGAGGCGAAAAAGATCACAATTCATGCGCCGGAGGATTTTCCCGCGATGCGCGCCGCCGGGCGCCTGGCCGCGGAAACCTTGGACATGATCCAGGAGCACGTCCGTCCGGGCGTGGCGACCGCGACCCTTGACCGTCTTTGCCATGACTTCATCGTCACGCGCGGCGCCGTGCCCGCTCCATTGAACTATCGCGGCTATCCCAAGTCGATCTGTACCTCGATCAATCACGTCGTGTGCCATGGCATTCCGGGCGATCGGAAGCTGGAGAACGGGGACGTCCTTAATATCGATGTGACCGTGATCCTGAACGGCTGGCACGGCGATTCTTCGCGCATGTATGCGGCCGGAACACCCAACACCCGCGCGCGCAACCTGATCGACGTGACCTACGAGTCGCTGATGCGCGGCATCGCGAAGGTGCGTCCTGGCGCGACCCTGGGCGATGTCGGCCACGCGATCCAGGTCTTCGTGGAAGGCCACCGTTTCAGCGTCGTGCGCGATTTCTGCGGCCACGGGATCGGCCGACGCTTTCACGAACCACCCAACGTGCTGCATTTTGGCCGTCCCGGCGAAGGCCCCGTGCTGCGTCCCGGGATGTTTTTTACCATCGAACCGATGGTCAATGCCGGGCGGCCAGAGGTGAAAGTGCTGGACGACGGGTGGACCGCGGTGACGCGCGATCGCAGCCTTTCGGCTCAGTTCGAGCACATGATCGGCGTCACCGACGCCGGCTGCGAAATCTTCACCCTCTCGCCCGCCGGCATGGACAAGCCGCCGCTCGGGTAGGCGGGCACTGGCGATCTCCCAACCAGCTCACTCCACCTGTCGGCGTTAGCTGATCGGAAAGGAAACCGCCGTAGAATGAGGCCATCCCATGGTCCGACGGCAGGGAATGGCCCGCGACAGCAAACCAACCGGTCCGAAACCATCTGGCGTAGCCGAGGCGCAGCCCTTGCTGGACCTGATGGCCCCGCCGGCCGGCCTGTCGTCCGCGCCCAAACCGGCCACACACGGCGCCGAGGGCCATCGTTCCCGCATGCGCGACCGTCTGCTGACCGCGGGACCCGCCGCGCTGGCGGACCACGAAATGCTGGAAATGATCCTGTTCCTGGCCCTGCCTAGGCGGGACACGAAACCGATCGCGCGTGCTTTGCTGGCACGCTTCGGCACGTTCGCGAATGTGATCGCGGCCCCCCTCGCGGATCTGCTGCACATCGATGGGTTGGGAGAAGCGGGCGCCGCCGCGATCAAGGTCGTGCAAGCGGCCTCGATCCGGCTGATCCGTGCGTCGGTGAAGGAAAAGCCGGTCCTGACGAATTGGGATCGGCTGATCGAGTATCTGACCGCGGCCCTGGCGCATGAGGTTTTGGAGCAGGTCCGCGTCCTGTTCCTGGACACCAAGAACCGTCTGATCGCGGACGAAATGTTGACCCAGGGCACGATCGACCGTGCCCCGGTCTATCCTCGGGAGGTTGTCAAGCGCGCGCTGGAGCTCCATGCGAATGCGCTGATCCTGGTGCACAATCACCCCAGCGGCGATCCCGCACCGTCCAGGGAGGATGTCGTGATGACGCAGGAGGTCAGGCGCGCCGCCGACGCGCTGGGGATCAAGCTGTTCGACCACATCGTTATCGGCGGTAACCGCTGGATCAGTTTCAAGGCCCAGGGCCTATTGTAGTGCGTCCGCGGTCGCCGACAC
>CAMBXJ010000071.1 GCA_945871455.1 Asaia bogorensis | reverse complement strand
GGCGATACCTCGGCGGCGCCTCCGGCGTTGCGGACGCATTCCCGGATCAATTGTTCCTGCGCGAACCGGGCGGACAGGCCGCGATCGGTCTGGCCGGAGACATAGGCGCCGGAGGACGGGCTGTTCATCCCGGAATTCGCCGCGAAGATAGAGGCCCGGTTCTGCCGGTCGTAGATCTCGTTGGCGCGTCGGCGGCAGGCGTCCAGGGTTGCCGCGTCAGAGCGGGTCTCTGATGATGCCGTGCTGGCCGGCGGTTCGGCGCATCCGGCCAACGCCAGGGCGGCGAGGGCACATAGCAATCCCAGGATGCCCATCCCCTGAGCCGTGGGTCCTTGTGGGATGAACCCTCGGTCCGCCGGGACAGAGACGGCGTGCGCGGTCGGGGTTCGGGTCCGGATCATGCGGTGGCTCCTGTCAGGCGGGCGGCGGAAGGCGGCTGGTCCAACTGGATGCCGATGGAAAACTGGGATAGCCGGGAATGGAACCCGGTCTCATCGAAACGGGCATCCGCGGTCAAGGGCACACTGGCCGCGGTTCGCAGCAGGGCGGGATGCAGTTCTGCGCCATCGCGGGCGAGGCGACATAGCGGCCTGGCCCACTGGGCGCGGGCCAGAAGGTCGACCAGGGCCAACAGGCGCAGGAAAAGCGACAATCCTTGATTGGACCCGATGCCGATCATCCGATCCACCGCGCCGGCCCAGCAGCGGGCGTCGCGATCGGCCAACGCCAGGTCCGTATGGGTGCCGTCGGGCCGAGTGAAGCGGAAACCGCGGACCGCCCCCCAGCGTTCTTCCAGCGCCGCGTCGCGCGCCGCGTACCAGGCGCGTTCAAGGTCGCGCCCGAGGACGGATGGAAGGTCCTCCGGCGGCACGGTCACAAGGTAGGTCAGCGACCCGTCCGGGCCAGCGCCGACCCGAATGGATTGGGGCTGCTCATGCACGCTCATCAATGTCAGGATGGACCTGTGCGGCGTTTGGCGCCAGGGGAAGATGTGCCCAGGGGAAGATGTGTCCAGGGGAAGATGCGCCCAGGGGAAGATGCGCCCAGGGGGACGTGGCAAGGGGGATGTGGCAAGGGGGATATACCGAGGGGGGATGCGCGGTACGACGGTATGGAACCCGCATCTCGCCCAAAGGAGACCTGGGCTCGCGGAGACCTGATCCCGAGGAACGTTGGGCCCCGGGATTCAGGCCTTGGGGGCCATGGGCACGGGGACCATGGGGTAAGACATCTCGCCACCCGGCGTTGGCGCGACTGTTGCACGAACCGGGTATAATGCCGGAAGGAAACGTAAAGCCATGTCACTCGATCTGCACACCCTGACGGCAACAGAGGCCGCCCGCCGCATTCGGCAAGGCAAGCTGACCGCGGTCGAACTGATGGAGGCCTATCTGGCCCGAATCTCGGAACGGGAACCGGTGGTTCATGCCTTTGCCTGGTTCGATGCCGACGATGCCCGAAAAGCCGCGTCCCAGGCTCGCCCCGGGCCGCTGCATGGGATCCCGGTCGGGGTGAAGGATGTGCTGGATACGGCCGATATGCCCAGCCAGTACGGCTCCCCGATCTGGGACGGTTGGCGTCCACGCGCGGATTCGGCCCCCGTGGCCTGGGCAAAAGCCGCTGGCGCCGTCGTCATCGGCAAGACCGTGACCACGGAATTCGCCACCCGCAAACCAGGCCCCACCGCCAACCCGGCCAACCCGGCGCATACCCCGGGTGGGTCCTCCTCCGGGTCTGCCGCCGGAGTGGGGGACGCCATGTTTCCACTGGCCTATGGCACCCAGACCGCCGGCAGCATCATCCGCCCCGCGGCCTATTGCGGGGCGGTCGGGTATAAGCCCAGTTATGGGATGATCGATCGTGCCGGAATGAAGATCATGTCGGCGAGCCTGGATACGGTGGGCGTGATGGCCCGTTCGGTTGCCGATTGCGCGCTGTTCGCGGGGGCTGTCAGCGGGCGCGATCTCGGCGATCCGGATATAAGGCCAGGCCGAGCGCCGAGGATTGGGGTGTGCAGGTCGCCGAGTTGGGATGCGGTGCAGCCGGAGACGGAGGCGTTGATGCCGCGTGCGGTGGAAGCCCTGGCCCGAGCTGGTGCCACGGTGCGTGCGTGGGAATTGCCCGACGATTTCGCGGACCTGAAAGCGGCGCATCCGATCGTTATGAACCGGGAAAGCGCCCGTGCCCTGGGATGGGAGCTCGCGGAGCATCCCGAAGCGATCAGCGAGGGCCTGCGGGAACGACTGGGCTTCGGGCTTTCCAGGTCGGATGCCGATCTCGCGGGGGCCTATCGGGTGTTCGATCGCACCCAGCAGGCCCTGCCGTCCGCAATGGGGGATCTGGACATCTTGCTGACGCCGTCGGCACCGGGGGAGGCGCCGGAAGGGCTGGATTGGACCGGTGATCCCGCGTTCAATTTCATCTGGACCAGCCTGCATGTTCCCTGCGTGACGGTGCCGGCGGGGATGGGCCGCAATGGGCTGCCGTTGGGGATTCAGATCGTCGGTCGGCGGGGCGAGGACCGCGCCGTACTGGCCTGGGCGCAATGGGTGGCCGCGGCAATCGGTTGAGCGTGATCGCGTCGGGTCGGATCGCTGGGATGGCAGGGTTTTGCGATCGTACAATCGGTTGGAGCAGTGTTCCGGTGCCAACCATGGTGGTTACGCCCTAGCCGTGGCGGAATCCCGTTCGCCTTCGATGTCGTCCGGCCCGGTCTTGTTTGCCGGCGATCCGCACAGGAATTTCACACCCATTTTGCGGGCTTGCCTGGCCTTGGACGCGGGTACCCTGATCCTGCTGGGCGATTGCGATTGCCCGGAACCGTTGCCAGCAATCATGGCGCCCCTATTGCGGGCCGGATGGCAGGTTAAATGGATCCTCGGCAATCACGACACCGAGACCGAGCAGAGCTTCGACCATCTGGTCGCCGCCCATCCCGATGGCGACCTTGGATTGCGCGTCACGGAGATTGCCGGAATGCGCGTCGCGGGTCTGCCTGGCGTGTTCAAGCCCAGGGTCTGGTATCCCAGGGCAGACGAGCCGGGAGCCAGGATCGATCCGCCGCGCTTTCGCACCCGGACCGAGTTCCTCGGGTCATTGCGCCCCGATGAACATTGGCGGGGCGGCCTGCCGCTCTGGCATCGCGACACGATTTTTCCCGAGGACATCGATCGCCTGCATGGCGAGCGCTTCGACATTCTGGTGGCGCATGAGGCCCCATCCACCCACCGTCACGGCTTCTCCGTTCTCGACGAGCTCGCCCGGACGGCCGGTGCTCGCCTGATCGTGCATGGGCATCATCACGAATCTTACACCGCGGTTCTGGATGGCGGCATCATGGTACGGGGATTGCGCTTGGCTGAACCGTGGCAACTCCACCGCGATCACCTGCGGCAGACGGTGCGGGATGTGAGACTGGTTCCCTGAAAGCGGTGTAGCGTTGGGCGGCGATCGCGATCCACCCGCCAGACCTGTCGCCTCGGCCGTCGCCTACACGAATGTCTGCTCGGCGATGCCTGATGGCGCATCATTTTGTCGGTGCCGCACCCGCGGCGTTCCACTTATCGACGGCTACCGCACCAGAATCTGGGCCGCGGACCTGGTTCCACTCCGCGCGTGGGCGGCCTGGTCCACGGCACCGGAGATTTCGCCCATGTTGTCGGTGGCGAATTTCACCACTTTGTAGGGCAGGCCGTTCAGAACCAGGATCGGGTTCATGTGCGCTCACAGGTAATTGAACTTGGTAAAAGAATGATTAACGGGCCGCCGCGAAGTTGGCTCTCGATCTCGTTAGGCCAGATTTCATCAACGATATTTGCATGATGGCTGCTTTCGGCACGTTGGTTCGGCGGGCGGACCAGGCCCATGCCCGTTAACACCCGGTTCACACCAACCGCCCATAATAGTTGCCGAAGACACCACCGCATTGGCATGGGCCCCCGGGAGATCAGTAAGATGACGCGGAGTTTTTCGATCGATGACCGTTTGGTTTTTCTGGAAATCGACGATATTTCCCGGGCGGCGCTAAAGGCGTTTCTGCCGTTATTGGAGCGGGAATTGCCGGCCATCCTCGCGGCATTCTACGAACACATGCAGCGATTCCCGAATCTCGCGCAGATGTTCCGCGACAGCCAGGCCATTGACCGCGCGCGGAAGGCACAGGGAGAGCATTGGTTGAAACTGTTCTCCGGTCGCTTCGACGATGAATACGTAAGCTCGGTCCGCCGCATCGGTCAGATGCACAGCCGGATCGGACTGGAACCGCGCTGGTATATCGGTGGGTATGCATTCATCCTCGGTCGGGTCAACGCTTTGGCGAGCCACGTGTTCGTCAACCGCTTTGTACCGGCGAAGGCCCAACAGAAGACGGCTGTGCTGCTGCAAGCGCTGAACCAGGCGGTCATGCTGGATATGGATATCGCCATCTCGATCTATCTTGAGGAAAACAAGGCGGCCTACGACCGCAAATTGTCGGCGTTGGCGGCGGTGTTCGGCGAAAAGGTGGGGCCTCTGGTCGCGCGGGTCGCGTCGCAGGCTGAACTGCTGGGTGATACGGCCGAAAAAATGTCGGGAACGGCTGAGCAGACAAGCCGTCAGGCAACCATCGTCGCGGCTGCCGCGGAGGAAGCGTCCGTCAACGTGCAAACTGTTGCGACCGCCAGCGAGGAACTCCATGCGTCGGTTCAAGAGATCAGCCGCCAGGTCACGCACTCGACCCGGATCGGCATCGAGGCGGTTGAGATGGCCAAACGCACCAATGCGACGGTGGAAGGCCTGATGGAGGCGGCACAGAAGATTGGCGCCGTGGTGCAATTGATCAACGATATCGCCAGTCAGACAAATCTACTGGCCTTGAATGCAACGATCGAGGCGGCTCGGGCCGGGGAGGCTGGGAAGGGCTTTGCGGTGGTTGCCTCTGAAGTGAAGGGCCTTGCGACCCAAACCGCCAAGGCAACCGAGAATATCGGGACCCAGGTCACGGCTATGCAGGGTGCTACCCAGGAGGCTGTGCAAGCCATCAGGGACATCAGTGCCACGATCACAACGATCAGCGAGATCGCAACCGCTATTGCGTCCGCCGTCGAGGAGCAAGGCACGGCCACTCAGGAGATCTCCCGCAATGTGCAGGAAGCGGCGCAGGGTACCGGCCAGGTCGCGATCAGCATCGGCGGCGTTAACCATGCGGCAGGGGAGACGGGACTAGCCGCGGCGACGGTCTTGGCCACTGCCAATGACCTCGGGTCTGGTGCCCGGACCCTCCGAGAGGAGGTGAATGCGTTTCTCTCCGACATCCAGGCGGCCTGATCGGGAACGGGTTGCCGCCGCGGTTCGGGTAGGCCGAATTCTATCCCGGCCTGGCAACGCGGGTCTTACGTGTCCGACCCGGCCCCCGCCCTACGTGCTTGCGCGGTTCCCCGAGTTGCGCACGACCGCCTGCGATGATCGTCTGGGCAATCATCCTTGCGTAGATGCCACGCCCCGTGGGGCCATCGTCCTTCATCCAGAACGGGGCATGGCCGGCCATCGCGATCAGGCTTTGGATCAGCGGTTGGCGCAATTCGGGCGATGCATCCAATCCGGGCAGGGCCGCGGTCAAGGATATGCCGATACGATAGGCCAAGGTCCGCAACTGGTATTGCAGCGTCTCCCGCTCCGCCCCGGTCAGCAGGGGGAAGGCGGAACGGCTGATCTGGTGAGCGTCGCGGTGATCGAGGATGCCGTCCAGCAGGGCCGCGGTCACGGCTTCCAGACGGATTTCGCCCAGAGCCTCCTCCTGTCCCTCATCGGCGTTGCCGACATATTCGTGCAGCGCGTCGACGAAGGCGTGCAGGATGTCGAAGATCAGATCGTGCCGGCGCAGATAGGCGGAACGGGCGGCATAAGGGGTGATGCCCGCGGTCAGCGCCACTTCCAGCATCGACACCCGGTCGATCCCTCGGCTGGCGAACAGTCTTGCCCCGACCTCCCGCAGCTTGGCCCGTCGCCCCTCTATCCTGGCGTTGACGCTCCATGGTTGGCTGGCACCTCTTCCGTCATGGCGTTGACGAATGTCATTGGTCAGCACCGCCGAGTCCATGTCCGGGCCCGATCCTTGAGGTTCGGCCGGCGGCGGATCGAGCGGCAGGAAGGTCAGCACGAGGCAGGGTGGATTATGTTCACGTTAAGTTCCTATCACAGGCAGCCGCCCTGGGGCAAGCATGGAATGACTTCGGCGCCTCCCGCGGGGATCGGCGACCGATGAACCCGGCGTCAGTCGAAATTCAAGCTGTTGCTCGGCAGCCTTCGGACAGTGGACCGATGGCCGGGTGAGCATCACCTTGGATGCCAACGTCACGCATGTCGCCCCGCCCCAATGGTCGATGGACGCACGCCGACGGGCATAAGGCGGCCGGCCCATTGCCGGACAAGGTGATACCGATCAGTCGTCGATCGGTTCGAATGCGCTGGCCTTCGAGTGTCGAGCGATCTTGTCAGGCGTTTTGCGGTCGGGCACTTTCGCGACCTGCTTCAAAGCTGATCGACCGTCCGGCGGCTGATGCCACCGGGTGGTTATCCGCGCCTTCACGAACGGGAAGACATTCCATGGACATCTCACCCCCCAGCGCTTTGTCGAAGTCTGACTCGCTGGAGCTTCGCTATGGTGAAGGCGCGATCCCCGCGGCCGGACCGTGGAACGACCATATCGCCTTGCTGCTGTCGCACCGGTCGGTGCGAGGCTATCGGCCCGACGCTCTGCCGACCGGCACGCTGGAAACCCTGATCGCGGCGGCGCAATCCGCGGCAAGCAGTTCCAACTTGCAGACCTGGTCCGTGATCGCGGTGACCGACCCGGCAAAGAAGGCGGCTCTGGCGAAGCTTTGCAACAACCAGAAGCATATCGAGCAGTGCCCGCTCTTCCTGGTCTGGTTGGCCGACATCTCACGCAATCAGCGCCTGGGTGCCGAGGAAGGCGTGACCTTGGAAGTCATGCCGTATCTGGAAACATTCGTCGTCGCCGCGATCGATGCCGCACTCGCCGCCCAGAATGCTGTGATCGCGGCGGAATCGCTGGGACTTTCGAACGTCTATATCGGCGCGCTGCGCAACAATCCGCTGGAGGTAGGGGAAATCCTGGGCCTGCCGTCGGGCGCGATGGGCGTGTTTGGGCTGTGCATCGGCTATGCCGCGCCAGAAGTGACCAATGACGTCAAGCCACGCCTGTCACAGCCCGCGATCCTCTATCGGGAGCGTTATGGCAATCCTGACGAACCCGCGCTGCGAGCGGCCTATGACGCGAAGATGGCCGCGTTCTCCGCGCGTCATGAGATGACGCAGGACACCTGGACGAAGCGGGTTATCGGCAGAATGGGCAACATCGCCGCCCTCAGCGGCCGAGACAAGCTGGTCGGCATCCTGAACGCCATGGGTTTTCAACTGCGCTGATCGGGCCGTATCCCGTTGGTGGTCCGGCCTTGTGCCGGTCCCACCGACGGGCGGTGGCCGCGATCGGGGAGGCAGGGATGGTCCGCGGCCAAGCCCCGAACGGCGCGATCTCGTGACGATGCCGCGGACCTGTCAGTCCGCCATCAGCTCTCAGCCCTCAGCCCTCAGCCCGCTGGCCGGACGTAGGACGTGCTCGGTGGATTGCGCCCCAACGACCTACGCCAGCCGTCCGTGGCAATGTTTGAACTTCTTGCCGGACCCGCACGGGCATTGCGCGTTGCGGCCGACATTGCCCCAGGTCGAAGGGTCGTCGGCTCTGACGATCGGCTCGCGTCCCGGTTGTGGTGCGAACATCGTGGCTTCGGTGCCGCCGGCGAACGCCATCTCGGGCGCGCCATAGGCTGACGCTTCCGGGTGAATTTCCAGCATGGATTGCGGTGTCGGCTCAAAGACCAGCGGCGGCTGGTCGGGCGCCAGTTCGACGCGGGACAATAGCGACGTGACCCGCTCTTTCAACTCGTCGAGCATGGCGTTGAACAGGGTAAAGGCCTCGGATTTGTATTCGTTCAACGGGTCTCGCTGCCCATAGGCGCGCAACCCGATGCCCTGGCGGAGATGGTCCAAGGCGTAGAGATGTTCCTTCCAGACCGCGTCCATGGTCTGGATCAGCAGGCTTTTTTCGATGAAGCGCATCAGGTCCGGGCCCATATTGGCCGCCTTGGCCGCCATCATCGTGTCGGCTTCTTTCTCGATTCGCTCGCGCAGGGCGGTTTCGTCGATGCCTTCTTCACGCCCCCAGGCCGCCACGGGCAGGTCGAGGCCCAGGACGCGGTTCACGTCGGCTGTCAGTTCCGTAAGCTCCCACTGTTCGGCGAAAGCCTTTTCCGGCACGCGGCGGGATACCATCAGGGCGAGGACTTCTTCCCGCATATCGGTGATGGTTTGCGTGACGTCGGCGGACTTCATGAACTCCTTCCGCTGGGCATAGACCTCCTTGCGCTGGGCGTTCATCACATCGTCGTAGCGCAGCACGTTCTTGCGGGTGTCGAAGTTGCGGGCCTCGACCTTTTTCTGCGCCTTTTCCAGCGCCTTGTTGATCCAGGGGTGAACGATCGCCTCGCCATCCTTCAACCCGAGCCGTTGCAGCATGCCGCCCATCCGGTCAGACCCAAAGATGCGCATCAGGTCGTCTTCCAGCGACAGGAAGAAGCGGGACCGTCCCGGATCGCCCTGCCGGCCCGACCGACCGCGCAACTGGTTGTCGATGCGCCGGCTTTCATGGCGTTCCGTGCCGATCACGAACAGCCCACCGGCCTGTTTGACCTTCTCATGCGCCTCGGCGATTTCCGCACGGATCGTGGCTTCCCGAGCCGCCCGTTCGGCCTCATCGTCGATATCGGCGAGTTCCTTCTTCAGGCGGACTTCCAGATTGCCACCCAATTTGATGTCGGTGCCGCGGCCGGCCATATTGGTGGCGATGGTAATCGCGCCCGGGGCGCCTGCCTGGGCAATGATTTCCGCTTCCTGCTCATGGAACCGGGCGTTAAGCACGGCGTGTGGTACCTCTTTCTTTTTCAAAAGGTCGCTGATGGTCTCGCTTTTCTCGATCGAGGTCGTGCCGACGAGGACTGGCTGCCCCTGCTTGCGGGCTTCCGCGATCAGGGTTGCGACGGCCTCATATTTTTCCATCGCGGAGCGGTAGACCTCGTCGTCCTCGTCGTTGCGGGTGACGGTAACGTTGGTCGGGATTTCAACCACGTCAAGTTTATAGATTTCCGCGAATTCATCGGCTTCGGTCATGGCCGTCCCGGTCATGCCGGCCAGCTTGGGATACAACCGGAAATAGTTCTGGAACGTGATGGAGGCCAGAGTCTGGTTCTCCGGCTGGACGGTAACGCCTTCCTTGGCCTCCAACGCCTGATGCAGCCCTTCCGAGTAGCGCCGGCCCTGCATCATGCGGCCGGTAAACTCGTCGATGATCACGACCTGATCCTGGCGGACGATGTAATCGACGTCGCGGGCAAACAAGGTGTGCGCGCGCAGCGATTGCTGGACGTGATGGATGATGGAGACATTGAAAATGTCGTAGAGGTTGCCCTCGGTCATCACGCCGGCCTGGCGCAGCATCTCCTCCACGGTTTCCGACCCGGGTTCGGTGAGGGAAACGGTCTTGAACTTCTCCTCCTTGTCGTAGGTGGACGGGTCCTTCACCAGTTCCCGCACCACCGCGTTCACCTGCCGGTAAAGGTCGGAGCTGTCCTCGGCCGGGCCGGAGATGATGAGGGGAGTGCGCGCCTCGTCAACCAGAATGCTGTCGACCTCATCGACGATGCCGTAGAAAAATTCCCGCTGGACCATGTCCTCCAGCCGGAACTTCATATTGTCGCGGAGGTAATCGAAGCCAAATTCGTTGTTGGTGCCATAGGTGATGTCGGCCGCGTACTGCTCCCGCTTGGTATCGTCATCTTGGCCGTGGACGACGACGCCCACCGTCATGCCGAGGAAATTGTAGATCTGTCCCATCCACTCGGCGTCGCGACGCGCCAGGTAGTCGTTCACCGTCACCACATGCGCCCCCTTGCCGGCAAGCGCGTTCAGGTAGGCGGGCAGGGTCGCGACCAGGGTCTTGCCCTCCCCTGTCTTCATTTCCGAAATCTTGCCGTCGTGCAGCACCATGCCGCCGACCATCTGGACGTCGAAATGGCGTTGGCCCAGGGTGCGTTTGCCAGCCTCTCGGACCACGGCAAACGCTTCTGGCAGCAGATCGTCCAGCGTCTTCCCGGTGGCGAGGGCGGCCCGGAATTCCCCGGTCTTCCCCCGCAAAGCCTCATCGCTCAGCGCCGCCATGCTCGGCTCCAGCGCATTGATCGCGGGCACCCGGCGCTGATAGGCCTTAAGCGAGCGGTCGTTGGCGTTACCGAAAATGACACGAGCGAGCTTGGCGAACATGCGAACCTTCCAGGTGCGGCGCCCGACCCATCCAAGACACAGCCACCACTACCTGGGGCCGGCAAAGTGTGCCAAGTCGCGCCGCGTTCAGATAGGACCCGGATGCCCCAGGGTCAACGATGCGTCAACGATGCGGCGACTATGATAGCCCATCGACGCTATGATAGTTCAGCGTCCCGAGGCGTGCAGGACGACATTGATCCAGGAATGGTGCATTTTCTGCCGTCTCGTCCCGGCCTATAGGCATAGATGAGGGGAGCGGGTGCTCATGTTTCAGTTCCATCGTCCAGCCTTATCCGGAGTCACCATGCCGTTTTGCTCGCTTCGTGGTTTTGTGGGGTCAGGCCGATCACTCGTCGCGGTTGGGATCGTGGCGCTTGGCTCTGGGTTTTTCGTGCCAGCGACGGTTTGGGCTCAGACAGGCCCGGTTCCTGGCCCTCCGACATCGGTGTTGATCCCGGGCGCGACCGATCCGGTTGCGCCGATCGAGGGGGCGGCGAACCCAGTCATCGGCAGTGTGGACGGCCACCTGATCTACCTGAGCGAAGTCGGACGGGCGGCCCAGACCCTGCCGGAGAATTTGCGCGGACTACCCTTCGATACCGTGTTTCCGGTCGTGTTGGACCGCCTGATCGATCATCAGGCGCTGGTCATCATGGCCAAACGAGCGGGGCTGGAGGACGCTCCGGAAGTCAGGCGGGACATCGAAGCCGCAATCGAGCGTATCCTGGAGGGGGCATGGCTGTCTCGCGAAGCCGCCCCGAAAGTGACGGAGGCAGCCGTTCAGGCGCGGTTCAACCGGCAGTTCGCCAATCGGCCGGCCACCGAGGAGGTGCGCGCGCGCCATATTCTGGTCAGCAGCGAATCCGAAGCGATGAAGGTGATCGACGATCTGCGGGCGGGCGCGGATTTTGCGACGGTGGCCAAAGCCGTCAGCAAGGATCCGGATCGTGAGAGGGGGGGCGACCTAGGCTTCTTCCGATACGAGCAGGTCTGGCCCGCATTCGCCGAACTGGCGTTCAGTCTGCCGCCTGGCCAGGTCGGGAACGCGCCGATCAGGAACGAATTCGGCTGGCATGTCGTCAAGGTTGAGGAAAAGCGCTTTGTCGCGCCACCCAGCTTTCCGGAGGTTCAAGCCCAGTTGCGGCAGGAGTTGCTGGCGCTGGCGGTTCAGCAGGCTATCGAACGGGCGCGTTCTCAGGTGATCATTCGCCGTTTCAATCTGGATGGGTCGGAACTGGAAACGGGACCGCGCTTCAAGGTCAATCCTTCCACGCCGCTCTCAACCGATGCCCCGCGTTAGCGTAAGATCGATCGTGCGGTGGGGCAGACCGTCTGCGACGGGAGGCAAAGTGTCTATGCGGGTCGGTGTTGCCCGCGACCGGTGATGCCCCTAGCGCTGCGGCTTCTCCGTGGCCAGTCGACGCCCGCGATCACGCCAGCTTGTCTGTTCTTCGACACGGGCGGTGATTGGGACAAACGAGGGCGTTGATTGCCCGGACGCGCCCCGCCAACCTGCGCCGGGTTGCGATTGACGAGCCCGGACATGCTGGACGTAGGCCCGCAGGCTGATTGACAGAGCGATCGTGTACCAGAACATCGGCTGGTAGGCGATCCCGACGAATGCACCGCTGG
>CAMBXJ010000070.1 GCA_945871455.1 Asaia bogorensis | reverse complement strand
GGGCGGTCGGGATGAGGCCAACCCGGCCGAAATATTGACCCCTGGCCGCCCCCTCATCGTCATTGCCGGCGCAAGTCCGGCGAAGACGAGGAGGGGGCGCGATAGGTCTACGGTCCGGGTGGTTGGCATGAGTGCGGCAGCCGGGTGATCGCCCGCTCTTTGGCGACGGCGTGCGATAGGGCCTGGGACAATGGGCGACAGTGCAACAGCGACCACTGCCTGGCTTATCGCTACGATCCAAGGTCCGCCGCCGACCCATCGGCCGCGCTGACAGCCACAAGGGCAACCGCATGACAGATGCGCCTACAGGTCCCCCAAACGACCCGCCGACCGAATTCCCGCCCCGTACGAGCACCGACACGCACGACTTCGCACCCTTCATCCGCATTCTGGGTCGCGGCCCCGGCCGATCGCGGTCCCTGACCCGGGCCGAGGCTCGCCTGGCCCTGGGCATGGTGCTACGCGGCGAGGCAACGCGGGAACAGGTCGGCGCAATGCTGATGCTGCTGCGCTATCGCGGGGAGGAAGCCGACGAGATCGTGGGGCTGGTCGAGGCCGCGCGTGATCACGCCAGTCTGCCATGGCGCTTTTCACGACCGGTCGACCTTGATTGGCCGAGTTACGCCGACGGTCGCACCCGGGGGTTGCCATGGTACCTGCTAGCCGCGCTGCTGGTCGCAAGAGCCGGGGTCAGGGTGATGATGCACGGTCCTTCGGTCGGCCCTGGCCGCCAGCCATTGGTCGATGCGTTGGGCGCGCTGTCGATCCCACCTTCCACCACCGCCGCCGCCGCCGAACAAAGCCTCTCTTCGCTCGGCTTTGCATTCGTACCGATCGAAGCGCTCAGCCCGGACATCGCGGCGCTGCTGGCCCTGAGGGGCGTTCTGGGACTGCGATCGCCGCTCAATACGGTGGGACGTTTGCTTGACCCAGCAAATGCGGCCGGGTCGATCGATGGCGTCTTCCACCCCGCCTATATCGCCCTGCATCTGGCGGTGGCCGAATGCCTGGGCCGTCGTATCGCCGTGCTGAAGGGGGGCGGCGGAGAGGCGGAATGGACCGGCGTCAAGCCCCTGGTGCTGACCAGCCGAGCGGGGGAGGTGGTTTGGCGGGCTTTAGAGGGTGCGGGCAAACCGACCGGCCTGTCGACCGCCGATCTGGTTTCCGTGTGGCATGGAACCCGGGCCGATCCCGCGGCCGAAGCCATTGTGATCGCGACATCCGCCGTCGCCCTGCATGCGGCCGGACGCGCCGACGATCCGGCGGCTTGCGTCGCAATGGCGCGGGGCCTGTGGGACAGCCGACCCGTCAGACCATGATGACCGAGACCTGGCGTGGGGCGATGTCGCCCCCCTACCAAATCGTCGTCACACCATATCCGGCAAACACCGCATCATCTGTCAGGATCGCCAGATCGTGCCGCAAGGCCGTCGCGATCAGCATCCGGTCCATCGGGTCCTTGTGCAACGCCGGCAGCCGGTTGGCCTGGTCCGCTTCGTCCCACCCCAATGGCTGGACGCTGTAGCCCTGTGCGCGCAGCAGCAGGCTGAGCGACGGATACGGGTCCCAGACCGCCGGCAGCTTTCCCAGCGCGGCTTTCCGGGTGATCTCCCATACCGTGATCGGCGACACACGGATGTCCTCGGACCGCATAATCCGGGCGGCGTTGGGCATGATGCGGTCGGCGTCGGGGGAGGCGAGGAAAACGATCAGGGCACAGGCGTCAGCCAGATAGCCAACCGTCATTCCCAGCCTTCCGCCAACAGTTCCTCATCGGTCAGGGGCGCAAACATCTCCGGATCGAAGGTGAAGTCCTTCCAACCCGGCAAGCCGCGCAACAGGCCCGGTTCCCTCGGGTGGACCTGGGTGACGCGGACCAGTTTGGCGATCGGCGTGCCGTTGCGGGCAATCGTCACCTCCTCCCCGCGTTCGACATCGGCGAGCAGCACGGACAGGGTCGATTTGGCCTCATGCACGTTGATGGTTTTCACGGGATCATGCCTAGCTAGACGCGGGCTAAACTAGGCGTCCTGCGACGCCAGAGTCAAGTCCGACGTCCCCAACCGCGCAGCACGGCCGCCAACACAACCAGCACCGGGATCGCCGCCGCGATATGGAAGGCCCCTTGGAAGCCGATCAGAAATGCGGTCTCGACCGGCTCGCCCCGACCCAGCGCGCCATCGCGGAGCGTTTGGAAGAACAGCATCAGCACCGTGGCCGCGGTCACCACACCGACCGTGCGGGTCATCATCACCAGGCTACCGGCGACGCCGCGGTCTTCCCGCGGGATGGTGGCGGTGGCGATGTCGAAATAGGCCACCTGGAACAGCCCCATCCCGCAGCCCTGCGCGAACATGGACAGACACAACAGGGGGATGTTGGCCGGCGCATCCGCCAGACCGATGGCCACCTGGGCCAGCGCCATCAGGGCCGCGCCGATCAAGGCCAGCCGTTTCGGCGGCACCCGGGACGCCAGCCGCCCGGCGATCGGGGCCGACACCATGATCCCCAACGGCGACGCGGCCAGCACCATGCCACCCACCGGCACGGACAGGCCTCCGATCCGGTCCAGATAGAAAGGCACCAGCAGCATGATGGAAAAGCCCGCCAGGTTCAGCGCGACATGCGCCCCGTTCACCAGCGCGAAATCCGGGTCTCGGAAATAGCGCAGATCGATGATGGGTTGGGCCGTCCGCAGTTCCCGCACGATAAACCCGGCAATGGCCGCGACCGTCACCGTGGCTGCCAGCGCGCCCCAGACCACGGTCTGGCCGAGGTGCTGCAACTGGTTCAACGCCAGCAGCATGGCGCTGATCCATACCACCAGCAGCACGGCACCCGGCGCATCGAACCGCGCCGAACCGTGCCGAGGGGACGCCGGCAAGGTCCATGTCAGCAGGAACGCGGCCGCGGCGATGGGTGCGCGGAACCAGAACACCGCCGACCAGCCCCAGACCTCCACCAACTGCCCGGCGATGACCGGCCCGATGGCGCCACCGATGCCGAACACCATCGTATAGAGCCCGAGTACGCGCGCTCGCTCCTGTTCCGGAAACAGGCTGGTCGCCAGTGCGGGACCGCAACTCAAAGCCAGGGCCGCGCCCACGCCTTGCATCACACGCGCCGCCAGCAGCCAGGGGTAGGACGGGGCCGCCGCGCAAAGGACGAACGCGACCATGCTCCAGGCGCTGCCGATCAGGAATATCCGCCGATACCCCAGCATGTCCCCGATACGGCCGAACACGAGCGTGAGGGCGGCATAGGTCAGGGTGTAGGCGATGACGACCCACTGGATGGCCGGGATCGGCAGGTCGAAGGCGCGGATAATATGGGGAAACGCGACGTTGACGGATGAATCGAAGGGCACCACCACGGTGCCGAGTCCGACGATCAGTACACCCAGGCCGGGCGAAACACGCAGGGTCACGACTGAATGCCGGATCGGCATTCAGTCGCAAGCCTGGAGGCAACCGAAATCAGACCGCCTTTTTCAAGGTCGGGGAGGCCTTGAAGCGGACCGTCTTGCCCGCCTTCACCTTGATGGCCTCTCCGGTGCGCGGGTTGAGCCCCTTGCGTGCCTTCGTCTTCCGCACCGTAAACGTCCCGAAGCTCGGCAGCGTGAACTTGCCCGACTTCTTCAGTTCTTTGACGATGGCTTCCATCAGGTCGCCCGCGGCACGGTTGGCGGCCGCGCCGGTCAGTTCCGCTGAGTTTCGGATGACTTCTGCGATAAAGGCTTTTGACATGATTGGTCCTTGTTGGTTCGCGGCTTAACGGCGCGACGCCCCCAAGAAGATCGTGTCCAGGCCGCATGTTTGCGATCATGGCACGGTGTCTGCCGATTCGCGGCGTCGTTGCAGCAACTTTAGCCACATCGACCAGCGACCGCCACCCCTTCTGCAAGGATTTCGTGCGGCATTCGCCGGCGCCCAAAACGTTCCACATCCACATTAAGAACCTGCCTCCGGAACCGATCGCCCTGGCCGCCCGTCAAAGAACTCCGCGCATGTGCCACCAACCGGTACCGACCAGCCATGCCGCCCACCCAGGGCCGATCCGGCGATGGAGCGTCAAAAAAGCCCTGACCGCCACGGCATCGGATTGTGATGGTGCGAAATTTGTCCGTCGAAACAGCGAATCCTCGCTGGGGGCAGTGCCCGAACCCGGCCCGAGATGCCGGCTTCGACGTCATGCCCGCCCATGACGCTTGCCCCATCGAGGCGCCGTCGCTTCCTGCCCGTGTGTGCCCGGATCGCAATGCAAGGCCCCGCAAGGCCCGCGGCCGATCACCTACAGGACGCCGTGGCGCGCGAAGACCGTTCGCAAGCTGTCGCCGGCTTCCAGTTCGGCGCGTGACGTGTCCTCGGCGGCAATCTTGTCGAGCGCGGCGCGGAACACCGCATCGGCCCGATCGGCGGGGATGACCACAACGCCATCGACGTCGCCCAGGATCCAGTCGCCGGGTGCGATCCGAGCGCCCGCGATCTGAACCACGGTGTCCTTTTCGACCATTTCCGCCCGGTTGCGCGTGTCCAGGGGGCCGATGCCGCCGTGGAACACCGGAAATCCCATCGCGCGGATACGGCCGACATCGCGCACCAGGCCATCGGTCACGCAGCCGGCGGCGCCGCGCGCGCGGGCGGCGGTCGTCAGCAATTCCCCCCAGGGCGCCACCCAATCGGTCGGGCCGTCGCAGGCCAGGACCGCGACCTCTCCGGGCAGCAACCCATCGATCAGGTCCATCTCCAACTCATACGGGTTGGCGGAGGTCGATGGGGCGGTCAGGGTCGCATACCGACCGGTGCGGGCGCGCCCGAGCAGCACAAGGCTGTCGTCCAGCGGCCGCACGAACGGCCGCAGCGCCTGGCGCATCAACCCGAAGCTGTCCAGCACGTCAGACACCACGGGGGTATAGAGCAGACGGCGCAGGTCGTCGTGACCGGGCAGCGGGATCGTCATCTCGGTCTCCTGTTATCGGGGAATTCGCGAACGAAAAATCGGGGGCGCGTCCATGGAACCGGATGTCCGCGTGGCGGTCCGGGAGCATCCGTGTGGATGGATGGGCCGTTAATGGCCATGGGTCGACGCAACCGGGATGCCGTGCGCTTTCAACACTTGACCCTGGCACCCTTCATGCGCATTTTCCTCGGCCTCAATCGCCTTGCGTGGCATACTCCGCCCCGCGCATTCAAGGATCAGGCCATGGCCAAGTCAAACACCGTCCAGATCAAGCTCGTGTCAACGGCTGACACCGGGTTTTTCTACGTGACGAAAAAGAACGCACGTGCCCAAACCGGCAAGCTGGAAATGCGGAAATACGACCCCGTCGTCCGCAAGCACGTCCCGTTCAAGGAAGCCAAAATCAAGTAGTTGCGACGACCGGCGCGACCGCGACCCGGTTGCGCCCAGCACGCTTGGCGTCATACAGCGCCTGATCGGCCGCCAGCAGCATCGCCTCCACCGTGGCCGCGGCCCCGGTGGAACATGCCACGCCGACGCTGATGGTCAGGTGTGTGGTGCTGCCAAACGGGACCGGCAAGGCGATCGTCTCGGCCGCGGCACGCAGCCGTTCGGCGGCGGCGGTGGCATCTTCGACGTCACCGCCCGGCATGACGACGACAAATTCCTCCCCACCATAGCGGGCAACCGAATCGAACACCCGTGTGTTGGCGCGGAGACTGGCCGCGAGCATGCGCAATGCGTCATCGCCGGTGGCATGGCCGAACCGGTCGTTGACCGATTTGAAGTGGTCGATGTCGATCATCAGCACGGCAAGATCGCGGGTCGGCCCGGTTTCGATAAGGCCAAGCAGGTGACGGCGGAGATAGCGCTGGTTGTATAGGCCGGTGAGGGGGTCGAGCAGCGCCATTTCCAGCGCGGTGCCCAGGTCTGCCCGCAGCCGATCCTGGTAGAATTTCCGTCGCACCTGGTTGCGTGCCCGCACCCGCAATTCGTTTTCGTCAACCGGCAAGGTCAGCCAGTCGCTGGCCCCAAGCTCGAACCCGCGCAGGATACGTTCCCGTTCCTCCGGTTCCGCGATCAGCAGCATGGGCGTGTCGTGGGTGGTGTCGGACGCGCGCAGGCTGGAGATCAAATGCAGGGGATCTTCGTCGGCGAGCGACATGCTGACCACGATCAGGTCTATTCCGCCGGCCGCGCTCCGTGCCATGGCGTCGGCCTCGGTCCGCACAACGACGGGCAGGATGCCGTCCCGTGCCAGGGCCTCCCGGATCGTGCGCGCACCCAGATCCCAGTCGTCCACGATCAGCGCGTTGGCGCCGGCAACCGAAGGGGCGGGCAGAAAATCCCCCCCCAGGCCAAGCGCGCGGGCGGTTTCCCCGCGTGCCCGGGATTCGTCCAGCAGGCGCTTCAACCGAACCAGGCTGCGGACACGGGCGCGCAAGGTATCGTAGTCCACGGGCTTGGTCAGGAAATCATCCGCCCCCGCCTCCAACCCCCGCAGCCGTTCGCTCGGTTCTCCCAGCGCGGTTACCATCACCACGGGGATATGCAGGGTCGCGGGGGCCTCCTTGAGCTTCCGGCAGCATTCGTACCCATCCATGCCGGGCATCATCACGTCCAGCAGGATCAGGTCTGGCTGCCAGTCGCGCGCCTTCCGCAGCGCCTCGAACCCGTCCGGGGCGCTGGCGACCTGGTAGTACTCCGCCGACAGCTTGGCTTCGAGGAGCCGGGTGTTGGCGGGCACATCGTCGACGATCAGGATCCGCGCACTCATGCCTGGACGGCTTCACCTCGGTATAACCGGCCGTCGGATTGACCGGCCGTTGAAACTTTAGCCCAGCCGGGCATGGCGTGAAAGCCGACCCATGCGTCGACGCCGCGAATTGCGGGACAAGCGTTCTGGACGCGCCGCCCGAAGAAGCTGCCCGCGGAGAACGCGCGGGGAGATCGAGGGGATACCGCCCAGGGGATATCGCCCAGGGATACCGCCCAGGGATACCGCGCGCGGGTACCATGAGCAGCGGTCGCATGGCAGGGCTTCCGCCGCTTGCCGCTTTGGTCTAATGGGCGATGACTTCAAGTATTATATGGAAGGTGACGGTTCCATGACAGAAATACTACAGTCAGACCATCGGCTTGTGCCGGACACGCACGTCCGGGGCAGCAGAAAAGTCGCCAATCGCAGCATGTTCTTCCGTCGCTGGATGGCCAACCCGTTGCAAATGGGTTCGATCGTGCCGTCGTCGGCGACATTGTGCCGGCATATCGTCGCGCAGACCCGGTATCAACCAAACGAAGTAGTGGTGGAGCTCGGCGCCGGAACCGGCGTCATTTCACGGGCTATGCTGGCGGGTGGCGTTCCGCCGGACCGGTTGATCGTCGTCGAAATCGTGCCGGACATGGCGGATCATCTGCGTCGCGTCCTACCGGGCGTGCGGGTGATTCAGGGTGACGCCCGCCAGTTGTCGGACCTGATACCGGAGCGTTGCCAGGGGCAGATCGGTACCATCATATGCGGCATCCCGCTGGTGCTGCTGCCGCGGGACGAGCAACGCCGGTTCATCAATGCGATGGATGCGGTGGCGCCCGGCAAGGGATTTCTGCATTTCAGCTACTGCGCCACGTCCCCTCTGCCCTATCGGCATCACCGCCTGGCGGCAAAGCGGGAAGCCTGGACACCGCTGAATTTCCCGCCCGCGAGCGTGTGGCGCTATACGCCGCTGGGGTAACGGGTTACGCCACCTGGCGCATATCCGGGATCGGCAACCATTTCTGGATGGCGTGCAGCGGCTGCGGTCGGTCGAAATAGTAGCCCTGCGCCTCTCCGCAGCCGGCGCCACGGACCTGGGCCAGATGCTCCGCCGTTTCGACCCCTTCCGCGGTGGTGGTGATGCCGAGGCACGCGGCCAGGGCCGCGACCGAGTTGACGATTGCCAGACAATCCGACCGGGTAGCCATTTCCCGTACGAAGGATTGGTCGATCTTCAGTTTGTCGAACGGAAAACTGCGCAGATAGCTCAAGGATGAATAGCCGGTGCCGAAATCGTCCAGGACGATGCGCACCCCACGGTCGCGCAGCCGGTGCAAAATCTTCGTGACCGCTTCGGTGTTGCGCAGCAAGGCGGTTTCGGTGATTTCCAGTTCCAACCGCCGCGGGTCCAAACCGGTTCGGGACAGGGTATCCTCGATCGCCTCGACCAGGATCTCGCTGCGGAATTGCACGGGCGACAGATTGACCGCCACCTTCAGATCGCCCGGCCAGGCGGACGCGTCCTCACAGGCCTGACGGATCGCCCATTCGCCCATGGGGATGATCAGGCCCAGCTCCTCCGCCAGGGGGATAAATTGCGACGGCGGGATCATGCCTTGCACCGGATGGTTCCATCGCATCAACGCCTCGAATCCGCTCAACCGATCGGAGGCCAGGTTGAACACGGGCTGATAGTACAGCACCAGTTCCTCCCTGGTCATAGCCTCCCTGAGATCCAGCTCCATCGCGCGACGGGTCCGGATTTCGGCATCCATCGCTGCCTCGAAAAAGCGATAGCCCCCGCGTCCGTCCGATTTGGCACGATAGAGCGCCATATCGGCACATTTCAGCAGCATGGCGGCATCGCAATCCTGCTCCGAGGACACCGCGATGCCGATACTGACGCCGATGATCGCGCGCTGCCCGTCCAGCGAGTAGGGCTGGGACAGACTGGCAACGATCCGTTGGGACAACAATTCCGCTTGCCGGGGATGATCGGCGGACAATTGCAGCACCGCGAATTCGTCTCCGCCGATGCGCGCCACCAAATCCGCCCCGCGCACGCATCGCCGCAGACGTTCCGCCACGATGCGCAGCAAGGCATCGCCCACCGGATGACCCAGCGTATCGTTCACGCTCTTGAAATGATCCAGATCGAGGCACAGGACGGCAAGCTGCTCACTGCCGTGCGGCTCCCGCAGGGAGGATGTCATCCGATCATGCAACAACGTGCGGTTCGCCAGACCGGTTAACGAATCATGGTGTGCCATGAACCTGATGCGCGCCTCCGCCTGTCGCTGCTCCGTCACTTCCTGATAGGTCGCGACCCATCCGCCACCGATCATCGGTTGGTGTGCAATCGCAAGCGCGGGGCCCATATGTACTTCTTTCAGGAAAGTGCCTGGGTTGTGGGAGAACACCAGTGCCTCCTGCGCCGATTGGATGTTGCGGACCAGTTCCGGGTCCAGCCGAGCCTGCGCGATGATCTTGCCGAAAATCTGCCCGACCGGAGTGCCGGGCGGCACGTCGTCCTGCGACAATCCGAACAGTTCGGTAAACCGGACATTGCAGACGATCAGGCGCTGATGCATGTCGACCATGCACAAGGCCTGCGACATGTTGTTCAACGCGGCATCGAAGCGCGCGTTCTGCGTGTTCAGTTCGTTATCGCGGGCCTGCAGGATCTTGTTTCGATAGCGTACCTCGTTCATCGCCGCGACCGCGCGTTGGTTCGCCGCCGACAACTCGTTGCCGGTATGGGTCAGGTCGTCGACCAGCAGGTTCACCTTGTCATGGGCCGTCACCAGCAGCCGGTTGTGCCAACTCAGGACCCCGATCAGCACGAACCCGCACGCGACAAGGGCAACCAGGACGCCGGAGAAGATCCAATGCAACCGGTTGAGTTGCGCCTGGTCGGCCGCCGCCAGCGCCCCGCTTTGCACGTGGGCGGCCGAAGCCAGCCGCACGAGCTTGCCGTTCACCGGCTCCAGATGGGCCAGCAACCTGCCGACACTGCTTGGCCCATTCAGCCCATCCAGCATCGGCTGTGCGGCGGCAACGGTTTCGCGCACGTTGTTGGCGATTTCGGTCAGGCTCGCCGAGGACCGGATCAGTCCCCGGACCTCTGCGTCGTCGAACATCCGAACCCGATTGACAACGATATCGAGCCGAAGCTGCACATCGTCGGGTCCCAACAGGGATCCAGGCGCCGCATAGGCGGCCACGGTGCCGTAAAGCCGCGCCACCTCGGTCGCGGCCTGGCTGAGCAGCCATGTCGAGTTGTAGCGAGAGACGGCGTCGAGCGATGTCTGCCGCTCCACGATCAACAGCGAGATATAGGACGCAAGCAGCACCAGGAAGCCGGTGACGCAGGTGAAGACGACCTTGAAATTGAACTGCGCGCTCGCGGCACCGGTTACCCGGCGGAGCGAATACCATATCCGTGTCGATAGAGAACTCATCATCCACGACCGCCGGGTTGGCCATGCGCGTGGCACCTGCCGCCGCCCACCCAGCCGCGTTCCGCAAATGCAACGCGTGACGATTTGTCAGGCCGGTTAACCGGAAGATATGTCCCACGCGGGCTAACCGGACGATATGTCCCGCGCCGGTCAACCGGAAGATATGTCCCACGCCGGCTAGCCGGACGATGCAGCCCCGCCCGCGGCGCCATCCCGACCGGTGGAATCCCGGCGGTAGTGGCAGGCAATAGAGACGGTTGGACAGACATCGGTCAAGCGATCATCGAAAAGGGCGGTGCCAGCCGCTCAACGCTGACGCGCGAGGTCGGCGATCTCGTTCATGAACTCCGCCTTCAGGGCAGGGTCTTGCGACAGCACGCCGAAATAGGCGTTGGTCACCATGCGACCGCGGTGGCTGGCTCGCACGCCACGATGCGTCTTGCACATATGCACCGCGCTGATGCGGACCGCGACACCGCGCGGCAGTGTCTTTTCCATGATGAACTGACCGATCTGCTTGACCAATTCCTCCTGGATTTGCAAACGACCACTGAAATAGTCGACAATACGGTCGTATTTCGACAGGCCGATGATCCGCCCGGTCTCGGACGGCAACACTCCGATATACGCCTCTCCATAGATCGGCATCAGGTGATGCGCGCAGGTCGAGCGCACATCGATCGGACCTATGACGATCAGTTGATCGAAAGCGGTCACATTGTCGAACCCGGTAATCACCGGTGGGCCAGAGAAGCGCCCGCGCATCGTGTCCTCGACCAGCATGCGGGCAACCCGGCTGGGCGTGTCCCGCGTGTTATGGTCGTTCTGGTGATCGACATACAGGATATCGAACAGTTCCGCGATCTTGCCTGCCACCGCGCCAATCATCACGGTCCGTTGCTGGTCCGAAGGCGTGTGGTCGATGGATTCATTTGCAAGACGTGGAATACAAAGCCTCTGCACCCGCGACATCAGGCCGCACTCCGATCGGTGGTTCGGCCTGAATAGCAGCAACCCTCGCCCGCCCCATCCACACCACGCCGCAGCACGACCCGGTCCAGTCCGGGGATCGCCTTGTCCAGGTCCTCCCAGATCCAGACCGCGACATGCTCCAGGGACGGAACCTCCAGGCCCTCGATGTCGTTCAGATAGGACTCATCCAGGCGCTGCTTGGTCGCCGTCACCGCCTTCGTGACGTCAAACAGATTGTGGGTCCAGCCGAAATGGGGATCCCTCGCCCCGGTCATATACACGATGGCCCGAAAGGAATGGCCGTGCAGACCAGAGTACGGAGGCACCTTATGTGCCGCTTCGAACGTGAATTCGATGAATGTTTCAAGCATGACTTTGCGGGTTCCAGGGTTGGAGTCCAGTGCCACACCCTAGCCACACAAGTGTTGGGAAACGGTTAACGAGGCGTCCGAATCCGCGCTATAAACCGGCCAACGACAATAATGATGTAGTCATACATGCATATTCGATTCCAGGTACATATGTCTGTCCTTGGGATCGTCAGCATGCGGTTGAAACCATCGATGCAAATCTTCGACCGGCATCGGACGATCGAAGTAATAGCCCTGCGCCTCCGCACAGCCAGCCAAACGAATCTCGTCGAGCTGCTCCTCCGACTCGACACCCTCGGCCGTCGTGATAATCCCCAAACTCGACGCCAACGCCGCCACCGAATGCACAATCGCTCGGCAGTCCGGACGCGTGCCCATCTCCCGCACGAAGGACTGATCGATCTTCAGCTTGTCGAATGGGAAACTGCGCAGATAACTAAGGGACGAATACCCGGTGCCGAAATCATCCAGCGCGATCCGCAGGCCCAGATCGCGCAGCTTGTGCAACTCCGAGACGACCTTCTCACTGTCCTGCAGCAGCGCCGTCTCGGTAATCTCCAACTCCAGGCGCCGAGG
>CAMBXJ010000069.1 GCA_945871455.1 Asaia bogorensis | reverse complement strand
GGCGCGGGAACGGCGGGTGGGCTGGGCGGTACCTGGGCGATCGGCGCCGGCGGCGGCTCGTCCACCGGTCGGAGCCAGAGCCACCAGGCCCCTCCGCCCACCAGAACCAGCAGCATCAGCCCCGCCACACCGGCCAGGATCAACGGCGCCTTGGCCCCATCCTTGGAGTCCGGACGCGGCGATTGGGTTGGCGGCGTTGCGATTGGCGACGCGACCGCCTCGGTGGTGGTGGTTGGCGGGGCGGTTCCGGCCGCTGGCACCCCGGTGGACCCATTCCCACCACGGTTGGCACCGGACGGCGAGACCTGCGTGACCGGTTCATCAGGTGGTTGTTCCGTCGCCGGTGGCAGATCGCCCTCGAAAACATCGATCGTGTCGGGCCAGAACAGGGGCGCCTCGACTCCCGCCGCGGGCAGCGCGAAGACATAGGGTTCGACATCAAGGAAACGTGTGACGGCCGGGCTGACGACCAGCACGACCTGCGTGTCCTCGACGACCATTTGCATCGGCTTCAGACGTTCTTCCCGCACCTGCCAGCCGCGCGGGCCAAGGTTTGGCGTCGGATAACCCTCCCGCCAGATACGGAAGCTGGTGTCCTTGGGCATCTGATTGAGCCCGTCGATGACGATCCGGGCATAGCCGATGGAGCGGCTTGAATCGGGTTCGGCGGTTACGCGTGCCACGCTCGATCGTCCTCCAAACTAACGTCCGCGATGATAGCATAAGCCGCCACGGCGCGCCTCCCGTTGAAATACCCCACATTATACCAACCGGCGTAACCGCTACCCATGGGCGGCCGCTGCCATTGCGAGCGCAGCGAAGCAATCCAGCCGTCGATCCTGTTGGTTGCCCTGGATTGCTTCGCTGCGCTCGCAATGACAGCTTCCGTTGTCGCCGTGGGTCACTGTTTCGGTCGGTTGGTCTGATGCCCCGAACGACGGAGGCCGTTGTCAGGCCGCCAGCGACCGCAACCCCTGCAACAGCGAACCGAGGCGCGCATTGGTTGCGATGTCCACCGTAACGCCGCCGGTGTCACGGACGTTGTCTTCCACCAGACGGACGAAGCTGACAGCCCAATCGACATAGAACGCCGCGTCGTAGGCCAGCGGGGTTTCCGACAGGACCGGGATATCTTCCGCCGCCGGGGCGCGGGTGAAGACGATCCGCTGATCCCGCCCGGCCTTGGGCCGAGCGTCGGGTGGCATCAGGTTGAAGCCCATCCAGGTGACGAAGTCGTTGATCATGCGTTCGGCGATCATCACCGGCTTCAACAGCCGATCCGCCAGTCCCTGATGGTACGTCGCCCCCACCCGCATCCGCTCGGCGATGCTTTCCCGCAGGCGCAACCGGCGTGCCCCGGCCGCCAGTTGCGCGATCAGGATGGCGGATGCGTCGTGGTCCAGGCGGAACAGGGTCGGGCCGTCCGGACGGTTGGCGAATCGTTGCAGGCCTTCCAACCACTCGATAATCGCGGTTTCCGCGAACAGATCGGCAAGATCGCGCGGCCCCCCGTCGCCCCCTGGCGCCACCGAGGCCGGCGCGGGATCGTCGAAACCGACGTCGAATTCGTTCAGCAGGGTCTCGTGGGTGGCCCGCATGCCGACTGGCGCGTTGACGAAAGACGACCCATCCGACGCGGCCAACAATTGGCTGCGGAACAATTCGGCCAATGTATCGGCTTGTACCTGCAATTCGCGCAGCAGCAACCCGAAGGCCTGCGCCTCGGCACAGGCGAGCAACTGCCGCCCGACCATGCGGGCTTCGGTCCGCCGCTTGGTCAGTTCGGCGTCCAGATCGCCCGAGACGTGGTAAGGCTCCAACCGCCCCGCCATGCGGCGCGCCAGGTCGTGCAATTGCCCATCGACCTGGCGCCGCTTCAAAGCGGGATTGCAGACCGGGCCAAGGCGGGCGGCGATATAGGCGATGCCGCCGTCGTTGAGCGCCATGGCGGAGTCCCATGCCAGGGCCGGATCGGCGAAATGCTTTCGGACGTCCGGATTGTCCAGGAAGATGGTGCGCAGCATCGCCATCCGTTCCGGATTGCGGAAGGCGATTTCCGTCTTGCCGTCGTAATCCAGCAGTCCTTCGTCGCGGACGGCGGGATTGCGCAGCCAGAACGTGTTCGCGAATGGGTGTCCGGGGGTCCAGGCATGCGGCCATTCGTGGCTCTTGCCCAAATAGGAGTAGAGCGTCGTCTCGATACGGGTCGACCAGCGTTCCGCCTGATCGTCTCGCTGGCCCGCCTTGCTGGCGAATTCGACGTCGAACATGGTGAAGATCAGGAACAGCGCGGTTTCGCGACCCTGCCGGTCTTCGGGCGTCGCCCCATGCGTGCTGGCGATCCAGTCGTTGACCATGAATGGCACGGTGGCGACTTCCTGGTTGCTGTGGCGCAGGCACAGCAGCATGGAGGTCAGTTCCTGTTCGGCAAGATAGCGCTGATACAGGTAGGCAACCTTGCCGCGCCGAAACAGCAGAAAGATGTTGTTGGCGGCCTCGGTTTCCGCGTTCTGGGCGGATTCCTTGCCGCGGGTCCGGGCGCCTGGGAAATCCAGCAGGTCCGTATGGTCGAAGAAGTCGAACGGTTTGTCGGCCAGTTGCAATTGCAACTCCGCGACGACCGCCGTCAGCACCGCGCGTTGCAGGTCCGCTTTCCGTCCCGCCCGGGTGGCGACCGCGACGGTCTCCCCGCCGTCGGCGCCCAGGGAGGACATGGTTTCGACGTCGATGATGCTGGTGCGCTTGGGCTCGATGGCCGCCATTGGGCAGAACGCCTCGTCCGGGAAGTCCAGCAGCGCCAGGGCCGAGATCAGCTTCGTGGCCACCCGGGTCATGGTGGGGGTGGCGTTCCACAGCAGGCCGAACAGTTCGGTCCGGTCGGGGATCGACAACCGGGGTGCCAGGGTTTCCATTTCCCGCCAGATCGCCGGTTTCAGCGCCACATGGCTGGGGTGGTTGCGAAAGTATCGCTCGAAATACTCGAACAGGTCGTAGACGTCGTCGTCGTTCAGGCGGCCGACCGGGTCTCGCGCGGCCTGGAGGCGCAGGCGGGTCAGGGTAGCCTCGATCAGAGCCGGTTCCAGAGCGGTGACGGAATCACGGTCGAAATCCTCCATGAAGGCGTTCGCCATGATCTTGACGATGTCGGTTTCCGACAGCATGCGGCAGGCGACCGGCATCCCGGGCAGGCCGGCCACCGGGCGGATGGTGAAGCGGGTGACCAGGCCGGTGGATTCCTTGCCGCCGTCCGGATTGATATCGCCCACGAAGTCGCGCGTTTCGTCGCCGAAGCGGATCATGGCCAGCGCGTCGTCCTTGCGCGCCAGGGACGCCACCAGATAGCTCTTTCCCTGCTGGCTCGGTCCGAAAACCGACACGCACATGGGCCGGCGCGCGGCGGCGGCCAGCTTCCGGGCGCGCAAGGTCTCCCGGCGGAAATCGCGCGTCATGGCCGGGCCGGCCTCGCCCACCAGATCGCCCGCCATGCTCAGCCATTCGATGGCGCCGGTCGCCGTTTCGGCGAGTTGCTCGCAGCGTCCGGCGAGGGCTTCGTTCGCGGGTTCGGTGCCTTGATCTGTGTCGGTCATGCGAACGGATTCCTACGGCGCCGAGATCGCCTGGCATCGAACACCAACCCATCCGCGTCATGGTGGGCGCAGGCCCGCCATCCACGGCTGGCAGGGGTGATCTCGGCAAAGTCATGGATGGTGGGCCTGCGCCCACCATGACGGTGTTGGCCGGCCAGGCCCCGGATGGGCTGAACGCTCTCGCGCATCGCCTACGGCACGCTCAGGGCGCCGGTGTCGCGCCAGTAGCCAGCTTCGTTCTTTTCGGTTTGCAGACGCAGCCGGACGACGCTGCGGTGCTGAGGATCGCCCTCGGCGTCGACGATCTCCTCGACTTCGAAATCCTCCCGCATTTCCTCGGCGTCCGCGCGTTCCTGATCGATTTCGGCACGCCGGATGGTCAGCCGCAGCGGTAGCTTCAGGCGCGGCACATTGTCGGGATTGGCGTATTCCAGCACGTAAAGACGTGTCGCCGGCCAGCGTTCGAGGTCGAGCTGGCGAAAGCCGAGAAACACCGGCGCGCGGAAATCCATGGTGAACGTCACCTCCGGCGGGGATGCGCCCACGGATGCGCCCACGCCGGATCCTGCGCTGGGTCCCACGCCTGCCCCGACGCCTGCCCCGACTCCGGCTCCCTTGGCCACCGGCACGATCGGACGGTCCGGGTCGCGCAACAGGACATTGTCCCTGCGGATTTGTCCGGACAGGTCCATCCGCCCCAGAAACCGGGCGGTCGAGCGCATCGCAAGCCGGCTGGTGCGCATCAGGAAGCCTTCCAGCCGCCCCTCGGCCACCGCGCACAGCATGGCTCCGACCGCGGCGGTGGTCTTGGGATCGTCCACCCGCCCGGCGGCATCACGGAACGGATACCAGCTTCCGGCGGCATAACGGTGCATGCCGACGATGCGATGCGGCGGCACCGGCATTTTCGCCAGCACCAGATCGGTGACGGCCCGCATCCGCGACGGCCGCCCGGATAACAGCAGCCAGTCGCAATCGAAGGCGTGGACCACCTCGCACAGATCGGCCAGGACGGGGCCGAGCGCGGCCTGCACGACGGCATCCAGGCGGGGGGCGAAGGCGGCGATTTCCGCGTCCCGCAGCCGGAACCCGATCGCGCCGGCGCGGGCGGCCTGCTGTTCCAGGTAGTGCACCGGGGCCGACACGTCGCGATCCTTCAGAATCTCCCCCAGGGTCGCGCGCAGGATCTCGCTGGTGGCCCCGCTGGCAGCCCGGTCGGTGACTTTTTCGTAGCCGTGCAGGATCGCCAGGCCGACGGGTTCCAGCACCTGGGTGATCAGTTGGCGGCGCAGGTGACGTTCCAGCTCGCTTTGGCTGCCGCGATCGCCGCCCAGGATTTCCCGCAATATGGCTTTGGCATCGCGCGCGCCGGCACCGGTCAGGGCCTGCTCGATCTGCGGCAGGATCACGGTCTGGATGACCTCCTGCAACACCTCATCGCCGGCGATCCGGAAGCCCTCGCGGAAGTTCTGGCGGGGTTCGATCTCCTGGCCGTGTTCGGACGCGAAGGTGCAGATCATCAGATCGGTGGTGCCGCCGCCGATATCGATGCTGGCCACGCGCAAGGACGGCACGGTGCCGTATCCGGGACGGTGGCGCCCGGTCAGGGCGAAGAAGCCGCCCGGATCGCCGCGCAGGCGCTGGCTTGCCTCCGTATATAGAAACACCAGTTGGGTGGCGGTTGCCTCGTCGAGATTGGCGATCACCCGCGGTTCGGGCGGCGTATTCGGCCCGGGAGACCCCCAGCCGAGCATGTCCCAGGCGAGGCGGACGGCGGCTTCGGCGCGGTCGTTGAAGATACGTTGTTCGGCCAGCGGCATGGCGGGGGGCATGGTCAGCATGATGCGACGCAGGCGGCGCGGCACGTCGGGGAAGGTGCGGGCGTAGCGGCTGTCGATGGCGTTGATCTGAGAGAGCGCCTGCAACAGGATTTCCGTCAGCAGGAAGGTCATCAGCGAGGATCGGCTGAACCGCGCCCGCACCGCGGGTTGGCGCTGCCCGGACTGGGATTGGCCCGATTGGCGGCGTCGGCGCGGCGCGCGCAACACTTCCCCATCCTCGGTCACCGAGGCCATGAAGCTGCCGCTGACCGGCGGTTCGGTGGTCATGCCGTCCGCCGCCATGCCGTTGAAGCGCCAGACCTGGGACGTGGGTCGTTCATCCCACAGATAACGCTTTGGCGATGACAGGCCGGTGGCCCCTTCATTGCCGCGGGATGCCGCGGACAGTCGCACCGCTTCCGGCCCCACCCGCACCGGGCTGGCCCAGGCGAAGGCGTTGGCGCGCCCGGACCGGCGCGCGATGGCATCCTTGCCGAAGCTGGCGCGCGCGAATTCGACGCGGCTGTCGAACGGTTCGGCATAGACCCGATGTGGCTGGCCGAGGTCGCGCAGCCGCAGCGCGTAGCTGTTGTTCAGGTTCAGGCGGGAATCGCGGTCGTCCTCGACCAGGATGCCGCAGGTACGCGCATTGCCGATGTCCAGGACCAGGTCGACGCTGATCGGTTCGTAGGATCTGCTGGCGGACACGACGTCCACCAGCTTGATCCGCGGCATCATGCGCGCTTCCGCGATCAAGGCCAGAAGGCTGATATAGCGGGCCCAATGTTCGCAGCCGCGGGATTCGTCCTCGGGCCGGACGCGCCGACCGCTGGCCTGGCGGGATTCGCGCAGAAGCTCCTCCAGCCATTGCGCCATCCAGGGTTCGCTCATGAACCAGTTGGTGGCCTCGGCGCCGGCGACGAAGGTGAATTCGCCGGCGCGTTCGCTGTCGGCGGGGGAAATCGCGGTGTACGGCCGGCCTTCTTCGCGTGGTCTCAGGCCGGTATCGAGCGCGAGGACGACGTGGTGGCTGTTGCCCTCATCGTCCGGCGCGGGCAATTCGCTGATCAGGATGCGGGCCCAGTTGGTGGGGCCTTTGTCGTAAACCTCCCGCCCGGCGGCGGCCATGGCGGCGACGCGGAAGAAGGGCACCGGCACCCAACGGCCAAGAAACGGCTCCATCGCCTGGTTGCGGCCGACGGCATAGGTTTCCTCGTCGGGTGGCGTGCGTCCACTGACCGGGTCGAGCAAGGTTCCGGTCGGGTCGGTGGTCAGTTCGCGCAGGTTGACCAGCCCAGGCGGCGCGGTGGCGCCGGGCGGCAGGGGCTGCTCCCAGAACACGCGCGGTGCGCGCGGCAGCCGTTCGGCGGCAAAGCGTAGGTCGATGAATTGCAGGCCACTCTGCGGGATCAGGCTGACGATCTGGGGCAGGCGCTGCATGCGTCATGGCCTTGTGTGGTCGGGTTCGGCGGCGTTTGGAATGTGCATGGTCCGGGTGTGGGTCGCAACAGGCTGGTGAAAAGGCGCGGGATTTCCGCTCCATCCTCGCCCATCGGCCCCGCCCACCCGGGACCCCTGGCATTCCCGTACTCTCTCATATGGGTTCGGGCATCCGGGTTCGGGAATTTATATTGCGACGCACAATGAGTCGCCGTAACGTCACATACGACCGAAACCCCGATCGGAAGGGGGCATCAGACCATGCGTCGACCGGACCGTGATGACCGAAGCGAGGAACACGCGGACCTCGGTGCATGGGCGCCGGTCGTATTCGCCCTGATCGTGGCGATTTTTGGGGTCGCCGCCAGCCTGATCGTGCTGCGCCGTGAAGCCGCTCGCCCGGTGGTGGGCGACATGATCGTGTTTCGCGCCGGGACCGAAGACCGCGGTCCCTGGCGCGTCGCCGCCGTGGTCACCCGGCTCGCCCCATCCGGTCAGGAAGCCGGTGTCTGCGTCCTGAATTCCACGGCCATGGCCGCGGGGGGCGGCAGTATTCTTGTGGAAGCCCGCCTGCCATCCGAGACCACGCCGTATCGCGTGCACTGGGCCGGCAAGCAAACCGACACCGGCGATGGGGATTGCGGTGCGGCGGCCGATCTGCTGATGGCGCGGGTCGATCTGCGCAAGCTGGCCACCGCGGCGGGCGGCTTCGGGGTCCGATCCAAGGGCATCGACGCCCAGGCCCTGGTCAGCAACGCCGCAGGATCTCCCTGATATCGTCCAGGTGCTCCTGGCCCCAGTACAGTTCCCCCTCCACCATGAAACTGGGCACGCCGAACACGCCCATGGCCTCGGCTGCCCGGGAAATCTCGGCCACCTGCTGGCGCAACGCGGGGACATCGGCGGCAAACCCGGGCGGGGCGCCGCATGCGCGCAATTCGGCGTCGATGGCCTCGACGCTCTCGATATCCAGGTCCCGGCGCCAGAACCGCTCGAACACGCGGTCGTGGTAGGCGCGAAACACCGCGTCTTCGTGGCGTTGAGCGAACAGCATCCCGGCGGCGGCCAGGCTGGAATCCCAGATCTTGCGCGGACCCAGGATCGTCAGCCCCTGTTTGCGGGCCTGGCGTCGGCAGTCCATGTAGCTGTAGCGCACCCGGCGCCACTGGTGGGCGTTGCGCTGCTCCTCCAGCACCGTGCCCGAAGCATCGACCTTGGCGGATCCGAGATAGCTCGGGATGTCCAGGATGTAGGGGGCCCAGGTGACGCGGATCGGGATATCCCGCTCCAGGGCACGAACCTTGTCCTTGGCGAGGTAGGCATAGGGGCTTTTGTAGTCGCTATAGACGGTGATGCCGCGTGGTTCGGTCATGGCCTGCCTCCTGACGAGTTTTCCGGTGCCAGTGTTTCGGTCGCGATATTTGGTGTTCACCCACCGCGAATCGGAAGCCACAATCAAGACGTTCGTGTCCCGGCCAGCCGCTGACAACCGGATCGCGGCACGTCTCATGGCTTCTACCGCGTTGTCCGTTGGGAGCAATCGGTTTCGATCGGCGGCGCTTCGGCGTCCACCGCCGGCACGGGTCGGCCAGCCCCTCCTTCGCGCGCTTCGTGCCTGCGTGGTGGAAAATCGCGGTAGGCTTACCACTGTCGGCGTCCCACGGGCGCGCGAACCAAAAGATCATAACACGGCGATTTCACGGAATTCTTCGCCTGGCGCGTGGCCGGTTTAACTGACCGGTAACGGCATCAGGGTAGATGTGTTAGTGCCTGATACAACCCTGGGTCCAGGCAGACTCGTGGAGTCGGCACCGGAAGAAGAAAATGCATCCCATAATCACTACCCAGACTGGTCGGAGCTAGGCCTTGGACACCATGAGCCAGGTCGCATTGTTCGGCGACCTACTGCGCGACTGGCGCCGCCGCCGCCGCCTGAGCCAACTCGACCTGGCCTGCGACGCTGAGATATCGACCAAATATCTCAGCGCGCTGGAAACCGGGCAGGTCACGCCGAGTCGGGAGATGGTGCTGCTGCTGGCGGACCGGATGAACATCGCCATCAGGGAGCGTAATGCGCTGCTGGCGGCGGCCGGCTTCGTGCCGTTGTACATGGAGCGCCGGCTCACCGATGCGGCCATGACGGGCGCGCGCCAGGGGATCGACGCGATCCTGACCGGGCAGGAGCCGAACCCGGCCCTGGCGCTGGACCAGCGCTGGATGTTGCTGGCCTCCAACCAGGCCCTGGACCATCTGATCGCGGGGGTAGACCCGCTGCTGCTGCGGCCGCCGATCAATTTCCTGCGGCTGATGCTGCATCCGGCCGGCCTGGCGCCCCGCATCATCAACCTGCGCGACTGGCGGGAACATATGATGTCGCGGCTGCGTCGGCAGATCGAGTTCTCCGGCGACATGGTCGTGAACGATCTGCTGGAGGAAATCCGCGACTACCCGCTGCCGCGCGGCGCGCCGCCGCCACCGCGGTCCACCCCGCATGAGGCGGTCGTGGTGCCATTCCGGCTGGTGACGATCGACGGGGAGTTGACCTTCATGACCATGACGACGGTGTTCGCCGCGCCCACCGACGTGACCTTGTCGGAGATCATGATCGACTCGTTTTTCCCGCTCGATGCCGGCACGGTGGACATCATGCGCAAGATGGCGGATGGGTCGGCGATCAGCCGGACCGGGGTGCGGCCAGCAGCAATCGATTGACCCGCTCCAGCGCCTGGAAGGTCGCGGCCCAGGCGCGCCGGAAGGTTTCCCCGGCGATCCCTTTTGTCGCCAGGATGGCGGCGATCTCTCCCACGGTCCGCTTGCCATCCACCAGGCGCAGGATCGCGCCTGCCTGGGCCGGCAGGGCGACCGGAATGCGCAGCCCGTCGAAGCCGATCACCATGGTGCCGTTGGGTTGGATGCCCTGGGCCATGACCTCGCCGGGGATTTCCCGGCATAGCGGCACGGCGCTGTCCGCCATCGGATCGGCGCGGGTCACCGGCTCTGTCTGGCGGGTGCAGTAGACGATATGGACGGCCATGTTCCCGGCGATGGCTTCGGCCAGGGCGGCGCGCGCGGTCGGGGTCATGGCATCCAACTTTGCTCGCAGCCGGGGATCGGGCAGCAGCAGGGCAGGGTCGTAGCGGATCGGCTCCACCCAGCAGGCGACGCGCAATCCGGCGGACTCGACCAGCGCGTCCAGTTCGGTGACGGTGAAGGACCGGTCGCGCGGGTTCAGCAGCAGATCGTACAGCCCGGCGTCGCCGCCATTGATATGGTCGTCGAAATTGCGATTGTGTTTGATCCAGGCGGTGTCCGGCAGATGCCGCATCACGCGTTTGGCGGTATCCAGCCGGTCGGCCGGGGGCCGGTCGGCGGGGGCGAGCATCCGCAGCGCGTCCTGGATCATATAGACCCCGGTGCGGCCATGCGGCGCGTAGACCATCAGGCCGATGCCACCGCCGGGTGCCAGCACGGATGTCAAGGCCGCCAGCCCGGCGGCCGGATCGGGCAGATGGTGCAGCACGCCGCAGCAATCGATGTAGTCGAACGGCCCCAGGCCGGAGTCCGGCAGGTCCAGCAGGGATCGCTGCTCCCACACGATATTGGTCAGCTTGCGCGCCGCCGCCCGCGCCTGCGCGATGCCCAACGCCGCTTGCGACCGATCCAGCCAGGTGACGGAGCCGAGCCGGCCATCGCGTGCCAGATGCTGGGCGAGCATCAAGGTGCCGTCTCCGGTGCCGCCGCCGGCGATCAGCGCATGCAGCGGACGAGACGCGGGACGGGTGGCGCCGAACACCCAATGGTCGATTTCCTGCAAATGGCCGGGGCTGCCCACGATCAGGCGCTTGGCTTCATCGCGAGGGTCCCGCTTCGGATACGGATAGGCCTCGTACTGGGTTGCGAGCTGGGCGTCGGTTGCATCTGACATGGCGTCGGCATAGACCGCCCGCATGGTCGAAACCAGGGTCCGCGGATATTTTGGCATCGGTGCCGAGGGCGTGTCGAAATCCGCCAATGTCGGGGCCTTGCTGCGCACCGCGCACGGGTTCGGCGCGTCGTTCTGCTTCACCATCGGCACCGGCTGGGATTCCCGGGCGTCGCGTCATGCCGACACGGCCGACACGCCGCTGCATGTGCCGTTATGGCGATTCGAGAACCTGGCCGCCATGACCCTGCCGAATGGCTGCGCTCTGGTGGGCATTGAGCTGCTGGACGACGCGATCGACCTGCCATCCTTCCGTCATCCGCTCAGCGCCGCCTATGTGCTGGGGCCGGAGCGGGCAGGGCTGTCGCCGGCGTTGCTGGCGCGGTGCGATCATGTGGTGCGGATTCCCACCCGATTCGCGTTGAATCTGGCCGTCGCGGGCGCTTTGGTGCTGTATGACCGGATGATCCAGCATGGCCGGTTCGCGGATCGACCGGTCGGGTCGGGTGGGCCGGCGGAACGGGCGAGCACGGTGGGCCATGGACCGCCGAAGTTCCGCCGCACGGTACCGGAATGGATGAAACATCAGACACCGGAGCCGAAATAGGCTGCTTGTGCTTGTCCGCTTTGTCGCGTGGCCGTATTCCTCTGGCCATGTTGTTCCGCACGCTCCCGTTGTTCGCCGTCTGCTGCGCGCTTGTGGCTCCGGTGCCGGCCTGGTCCCAGAAACCCGCCCCCACGCCGGCTCCGGCCGCTCAGAGTGGTCCGAAGTCGATCGGCAAGTTTGACGATTGGACGGCTGCCACGCATCAGGAGGCGGGGCAGAAGGTTTGCTATGCCTTCACGCGGGCGCAGACCGCGGGTGGGAAAAGCAGTGCGATCCTGACCGTGACGCAGCGCACCGCCGGGCGGGACGCGGTGGCGATCGATGCGGGGTATGTGTTCCCGCCGAATTCCGCGGTCACCGTGCAAGTCGATGCCGTCACGTTGGAATTCTACACCGCGCAGCGCAATGCGTTCGCGCGGGATGGCAAGGCCGCGGTCGCCGCGTTCCAGAAGGGCAGCAAGGCCGTGACCAAAGGCCCGGGCGCCAAGGATGGGCAGGTCAGCGATACGTTCAGTATGAAGGGGTTCTCGGCGGCGTATGCCGCGATCGGGAAAGAATGCCCGCCGAAGTGAACGCCATCGCCGAACTGACCGAGGCTGAACGCACCCGCATCCTGGCCAAATCGGCTCTGTTCGACCCGCCGGAGACGACCCTGCCCGACGGGCGGCGCGATCTGGTCGGGATGGATCGGGCTGAATTGGCGGCGGAAATGGCCTCGATCGGGGAGGCGTCGTTTCGCGTCAAGCAGCTTTGGCACTGGATCTATCACCAGGG
>CAMBXJ010000068.1 GCA_945871455.1 Asaia bogorensis | reverse complement strand
GCGGCCAGCACGACAGCGCGGCCGTATTTGGCGCACAGGCCCTGCAATCGTTGCACGCCCAACCGGTTGGCCGCCATCTGCGCTCGTAGGTCCGACAACCGCTCCCGCGGTACCTGACAGTTCAGCAGGATCAGTTCCCGCACATCGGTTTGTAGCTCTCCGGCGCGATACAGACGTATCGGCGGGATGCGCAGCCCTTCCTGGTAGATATGGGCGTGCCCGCGATCGGCGAAATCGGCGTGGTGCGCCAGGTTCACGGCCCAGGCGGTCATTTCGCCATCGACGAACACCGGTTCGGCCAACACGATATCGGGCAGGTGAGTCCCACCGCCCTCATACGCGTCATTGCCGCAGAACACGTCGCCGGGGCGCATCTGCTCGACCGGATGGCGCTTCATGATGTGCGGGATCAGGTCCAGGAAACTGCCCAGATGCATCGGGATATGTTCGGCCTGGCACAATGTGTTGCCCGCCAGGTCGAACAGCGCGGTGGAGCAGTCGCGGCGTTCCTTGATGTTGGTGGAATAGGACGCGCGGATCAGCGCTTCGCCCATTTCCTCGACGATGGACGACAAAGCGCTGCCGATAACTTCCACGGTGATGGGGTCGACCGACACGACAGCCGGAGTGAAATCGTTCATGCCGCCTCCAAGACCAGATTCAGAAAAGGTTCCACGCGCGCCACCATATCCGGCAATACAACCGTGGTGGCATCCATCTGCTCCACGATCGCGGGACCGACGATGCGGTTGCCGGCGCGCAGCCGGTCGCGATCGTAGACCTTGCAGGACACGAAACCACCGGCTTCCGGCATGAAGACATCGCGGGAGCCGATCACCGCACCCGATGCATCCGGCCCCGCGTCTGCCTGCGGCTGGAAGGTCGCTTTCGGCACGACACCGGATGCCTCCACCCGAAACGTCACCAGTTGCACCGGTTCGTGTTCGGCATTGAAGCCGTACATCCGCTCATGCGCCTCCGCAAATCCTTGCGCCAGAGCATCCAGGGTCGCCGGGCCGACGATGCGGTTGCCGGCGCGCAGGCGGTCGCGGTCATAGACCTTGCAGGAAACGAAACCACCGGCTTCCGGCAGGTAAACATCGCGCGAGCCGATGACCGCGCCCGATGCATCCGGGCCAGTGTCCGCCTGAGGCTGGAAGGTCGCTTTCGGCACGACACCGGATGCCTCCACCCGAAACGTCACCAGTTGCACCGGTTCGTGTTCGGCATTGAAGCCGTACATCCGCTCATGCGCCTCGGCGAATCCTTGCGCCAGAGCATCCAGGGTCGCCGGGCCGATCGCGCCGTCCGGCATCCGTATGGGCAATTCGTAGTTCTGCCCCGCGTAACGCATGTCCACCGTGCGGGTGATCCGCCGAGACCCCGGCGCGATGGCCTCATGCGCGAACCAGCCATCCGCCTGGACCGCCAGTTCGTCGAACGCTGCCACCAGGTCGGGCAGCGCCGCGGCCGCCAAGGTGTTCAACCGGGTCAGTGCGAAATCCGCTCGCAAATCCGTCAGCAGCAGCCCCATGGCGCACAGAATCCCGGGATTGCGCGGCACCAGGATGCGGCCGATCTCCAACTCCCGCGCCAACCTGGCCGCGTGCAAAGGCCCGGCGCCGCCAAACGCCATCAGCGTGTAATCGCGCGGATCGTAACCGCGCTGGACCGAGATCACCCGGATCGCGCGCGCCATATTCGCCGTCACCACCGCAATGACGCCCTGCGCCGTCGCCATCCGATCCATCCCCAGCGGCGCCGCCAGCCGATCGATCGCGGCCAATGCCAGATCGTGCCGCACCGCCATCCGCCCGCCCAGCAGGAATTCAGGATTCAACGTGCCCAGCACGATGTTCGCGTCGGTAACCGTCGCCTCGGTGTTGCCGCGCGCGTAACAGACCGGCCCCGGATCGGCGCCGGCGCTGCGCGGTCCCACTTTCAGCAGTCCCCCGCCGTCGATGAACGCGATGGAACCACCGCCCGCGCCCACCGTATGGATATCCAGCATCGGCGCCTTGATCGGATAGCCGTGCACCATCGCCTCGCTGGTCAGCCGACAATGGCCGGCTTCCAACAGGGCGACATCGGTGCTGGTGCCGCCCATGTCGAAGGTGATCAGGTCGGGGAATCCCGCCAAACGACCGATTTCCTGCGCCCCGACCACGCCGGTGGACGGGCCGGACAGCACTGTGCGCACGGGCAGCCGAGCGGCGTGGTCGAAACTGATGACGCCGCCGTTGGATTGGGTGAGATGCGGTGTGGCGGTCACGCCAAGTTCGGACAGTCGTTCCGCCAGCCGGCGGATATAGCGTTGCATGACCGGACCGAGATAGGCGTTCACCACTGTCGTCGACATCCGTTCATACTCGCGGAATTCCGGAGCGACCTGATGCGACACGCAGGAAAACACCTCGGGGCACTCTTCGCGCAGGATGCGGGCGGCGGTTTCCTCATGGGCGGTGCGGACGAAGCCATACAGGAAGCAGACCGCGATGGATTGAGCACCGGCCGCGACCAATTTGCGCACCGCTGCGCGGAACGCTGCCTCGTCCAAAGGGATTTCCACGGATCCGTCGTGGCGCAGCCGTTCCGCGACCTCCAACCGCAGGTCGCGCGTGACCAGGACGGGCGGTTTTTCCACCTGCTGGTCATACAGGTCGGGGCGTTTCTGCCGGCCGATTTCCAGCAGGTCACGAAACCCGTCGGTTGTGATCAGCCCGGTCTTGACGCCGCGGTGCTGGATCAGCGCATTGGTGGCCACGGTCGTGCCGTGTCCGAAATAGCCGACCTGCCCAGGGACGGTGCCGACCAGGGCGACGCCTTCCGCCACGCCTTGCGCGATTCCGCCGGACGGGTCGGCCGGGGTCGAGGCGACTTTCCACACTTCGACCCGTCCGGTCGCGTCGTCAAACAGGCAGACATCGGTGAACGTACCGCCGGAATCGACACCCACCCGCCACGCCATGCATCTGCATCCTTTTTCAATGCCGAGCGCGAACCAACCCAGCCGAACGGCAATCCGGAAGGGAGCGTAGGCGAGCCGGCGAATTGCGGCTAGGCTGAATGACGGCCTGATCGACCGACCATGGGCCGCCCCCTGCCCCGGAATAGAGCCAACCCATGTCCCCGCCCGTCGATCTGGTCCAATCCGACACCCACCTGCCCGAGCGCACCGGCATCGTCGTTATCGGCGGTGGCATCATCGGCGTCTGCACCGCTCTGTTCCTGGCGGAGAAAGGCCACGCCGTCGTGCTGTGCGAGAAAGGCCGCATCGCCGGCGAGCAATCCAGCCGCAACTGGGGCTGGTGCCGCACCATGGGCCGCGACGAGGCGGAAATCCCGCTGGCGATCGAAAGCCTGAAACTGTGGCGCGGCCTGAACGAGCGCACCGGCCGCGATACCGGTTTCCGCACCCCCGGCATCATGTATTTGTGCGAGAACGAAACCGAAGTCGCCGCCCAGGAAGCCTGGCTTGAACAGGCTCGCCCCTACCAGGTGGATTCGCGGCTGTTGCGAGGCGCGGAGCTGGAAGCGGCCATGCCCGGCGCCACCGGGATGTTCATCGCCGGCATGCACACGCCCAGCGACGGGCGCGCCGAACCGATGCACGCTGCCCCCGCCATCGCCGAGGCGGCACGCGACCACGGTGCGAAAATCTTCACCCATTGCGCGGTGCGCGGCATCGACCTGCATAACGGCCGCCTGGTTGGCGTGCTGACCGAAAACGGCCGCATTCGCTGCGATGCCGCCGTGCTGGCGGGCGGTGCGTGGTCGCGGCTGTTCGCCGGCAACGCGGGCCTGGATCTGCCGCAGTTGAAAGTGCTGGGCTCGGTGTTTCGTACCTTGCCGCTGGAGGGCGGGCCGGAGATCACCGCCGCCGGGTCGGTGTTTGCCTTCCGCAAGCGGCTGGATGGCGGCTATTCCGTCGCGCGCCGCAATGCCAACACGGCCGAAATCACGCCCGACCATTTCCGCTTGCTGTCGGATTTCTTCCCTCGACTGATCAACAACCGCCATGAAATCCGCCTGCGGGTGGGGACGCGGTCGTGGGAGGAACTGCGCACCAAACGAAGCTGGACCATGGACGAGGCCACACCGATGGAGGCGGTGCGCGTGCTGGACCCCAAGCCCAAGCAGGGCATCCTGGCCGAGGCGCGGGCGGTGATGGCGCGCGCCTTTCCGGTGTTCGCGAAGATGGAGGTGGCGCAAAGCTGGGGCGGGCTGATGGACGTGACGCCGGATGCCGTGCCGGTGATCGACCAGGTGGAGCGCATTCCCGGGTTCTTTGTCGCCACCGGGTTTTCCGGGCATGGGTTCGGGATTGGGCCGGGTGCCGGAAAGTTGATGGCGGACCTGGTGGCGGGGGATCGGCCACTGGTGGACCCGACGCCGTATCGGCTGGGGCGGTTTGCCAGGACGCGGTCGATCAGGGTTTGAAGGACGGGGCTGCCGCCCCGGACCCCGGTAGACAGCGCCCCAGACTCCCGGCATTCTGCGCTCAACAACGACCGGCCCGGCAAGGGGCGCCGCGATCTGGGAGTGACACTCGTCCGGCAAGGGCCTCCCCCGCCCGTGCGACCGACGCAATCCAGGTCGCCGCACGCCAAGCCCTTATAACAGGAAAAACAGGACGATGCGCTTCACAGGATGGCTGCTGTCGGTTGCGATGCTCGCCGCCACACCTGCGCTGGCAGCCGATGCGAACCCCAACGCCACGGTCGTCTATTACGACATGGCCGGCAACGAGACGCTCGACCCGATCGAGCCGCAGAACAACAGCTCCTACTCACATGAGGCGCTGTTGGCGATCTTCGAACCGTTGATCCGCCTGAACGAAGCCGGCAATCCGGAACCGGGACTGGCGGAATCCTGGACCCGCAACGCTGACCTGACCGAACTGACCCTGAAACTGCGCCGCGGCGTCACCTTCCACGACGGCACCCCGTTCAACGCCGACGCAGTGAAGAAGAATTTCGACCGCATGGCCGCCCTGGGCGGACGCGCCGGCACAACGGTGATCGAAACATTCAAGCTGATCGAGTCCGTGGAATACCAGGGCGACGACGTCGTGAAGATCAAACTCCGCCGCCCCAGCGGCCAGATCGAATTCTGGCTGGGCGCCAATGCCGGCATGATGATCAGCCCCGCCGTGTTGAAGTACGGCGTGATCGGCCCAACCCTGCAACCGGTCGGCGCCGGCCCATTCCGGGTGAAGACCTTCGACGCCAACGTCAAGACGGTCACCACGAGATTCGATCAATACTGGGCCGGCACCAAGGATCGCGCCGCCGGGTTCGAGCATCATTACGTCCCCGACGGACGCGCCCGCCTGAACGCGCTGCGATCCGGCCAGGCCAACATCGCCCTGATCGACCCACGCCAGATCCCGGAAGCCAAAAGCGCCGGCCTAGCCATTCAACTGGTCGAAAAGAACGCCCTCTGGCTCATCTACCCCAACCTCAAGAAAGGTCCGCTCGGCGATCTCCGCGTACGCCAGGCGATGATGCACGCCATCGACCGTGAAGGCATGGCGGACGCGCTGACCAACGGCAGCGCCCGCGCGACCTGGCAGATGTGGTCGAACAAGTCGCCGTTCTACGTGAAGGACCTGGAAAACGCCTACCCCTACGATGTGAAGAAGGCCAAGGCTTTGCTGGCGGAGGCCGGCTACAAGGACGGGTTCGACCTGACCGACCTTCTGCTGAACAACAGCGAATACCGCCAGATGGGAGAGTCGTTGCAGGCCAACTTCGCCGAAATCGGCATTCGCATGAAATTCGACGTCGTCGATGTCTCCCAGTTCACCCAGTTCTATCGTCCGCCCACCCGCGGCGACATTCTGATGGGTCGTTACGGTGGCCGCAGCGATCCGATCCAGACCGTGCACGAAATCGTCGGCACCGGCGGGTCCTATGCCCCCGGCGGCGTCGCCAGCCCGAAAATCGACGAATTGCTGGGCGAGGCCCGTGCCATGGCGGCGGCCGACCCCAGGCGGGCCGGCGTGATGCAGGCGCTGGCGCGGGAGATTTCCAGCTCCGTGGCGACCATGCCGATGATCACCCGGTCCAATGTCTATGCCTACAAGCCGGGTTGCATCCTGAACCTGGAGCCGTACCTGCCGTCGGGCGACGACCGGTTCAATGATGTGCGCATTTCCACGGGGTGCAAGTAAATGAATCGCTTCAGGACCGCGCTACCGAACCCGGCGCGCTTGCGTCCGGCCAATGTCGCGCTGATCGATCCATGCTGCATCCTGGACCTGACCGCCTATCTCTCGACCGGCGATGACCGGTTCAATGACGTGAAACTCGCCGCCAAGTGCAAATGACCGGAAAGGCCGACATCATGCGTGATCTCAAGACCTGGTTGCTGACCGGCTGCGCCGTACTGGCGACCGCGGGAACAGTGTTCGCCGCCGATCCGCCGGCCAACACCAAGGCCACCCTGATCTATTACGATGCCGTCAGCAACCAGACCCTGGACCCGCAGGAGCCGCAGAACAACAGCAGCTTCGCGCAAGGCCCGCTGATGGCGGTGTTCGATTCGTTGTTCTACCTGGACCCGAAAGGCAAGCCGACCCCGGGCCTGGCGCAATCCTGGGCCTACAACGCCGACCTGACGGAAATGACCCTGAAGCTGCGGCCCAACGTGACGTTCCACGACGGCACCAAATTCAACGCCGCCGCCGTCGCCCGCAACTTCGAGCGCACCACCACGCTCGGCACCCGCGCCGGCGCCGCGTCCGCCGAAACGGTGAAGCAGTTCACCAAGGTCGAGGTGCTGGACGATCTGACCATCCGCCTGACCTTCAAGGAGCCGAACGGGCAGATGCCCTATATGCTGGGCGGGCAGGCCGGCATGATGATCAGCCCCGCCGCGCTGGAAGGCGATGCGTTCGGCCCTGCTTTGAAACCGATCGGCACCGGCCCGTTCAAGGTGCGGTCCTTCGAATCCACCGTGCGTACGGTCATGGATCGTTACGACGGCTACTGGGGCGGCATCGCCGGCCGGCCCGCCGCGATCGAGCATAGTTTCGTCTCCGACGGGCGCGCCCGCCTGAACGCGCTGCGGTCCGGGCAGGCCAATCTGGCACTGATCGATCCGCGCCAGATCGCGGAGGCCAAGGGCGCCGGCTTTGCCGTTCAGGCCAACGAGAAAGACAGCACCTGGGATTTCTACGTCAATACCAAACGTGAAACGACCGGCAACCTGAAAGTGCGCCAGGCGTTCATGCACGCCATCGACCGCCAGGCCGTGTCGGATGCGCTGGGCTTCGGGGTCAGCAAGCCGACGGTGCAATTGTTCTCCGCCAATTCTCCGGCCTATCTGCCGGAACTGGAAAAGCGCTACCCGTTCGATCAGGCCAAGGCCCGCGCGCTGCTGAAGGAAGCCGGCTACCCGAACGGGGTCGATATCAACTGGTTGCTGCTCAACACCACCGAATACAAGCAACTCGGTGAGGCGTTGCAGGCGATGCTGGCCGAGGTCGGCATTCGCATCAAATTCGACGTGGTGGACATCGCCCAGTTCACCCAGTTCCGCCGCCCGCCAACCCGCGGCGATATCATGATGGCGCGCTGGGGTGGGCGGTCCGATCCGCTGCAATCCTTCTGGGAAGTGGCCGGCACCGGTGGCTCGGTCGCCGCCGGCGGCGCCGCCGTGCCAGAGATCGATGAGCTGATCGCCAAGGCCCGCCGTATGGACCCGGCCGATCCCGCGCGCATGGCGGTCGTGCATGATCTGGCGCGCCTGACCACGGAACAGGCCTCTCATTTCGGCATCATGAGCCGATCCAACGTCTTCGCCTACAAGCCCGGCTGCATCAGCGGCCTGCCGCCCTATCTGCCCACCGGCAACGATCGTATCAACGACGTGCAGATCGCGGAGAAGTGCAAATGATACCAACCGGCGGAAACAATGCCGTCCCGGCTGGCGCAACCCCGTCATGCCGGCGAAGGCCGGTATCCACGACTGTCCCAGCTCGCAACCACGCAAGCCGTGGATGGCGGCCCTTCGGCCGCCATGACGGCCATGCCGCGGCCGATGGGTCATTGTTTCGGCCGTCTGATAGGAGACGCCTTCTGTCGCTCGTGGCGTTCTGCGCCGTTGCAATGGCGGCCGCTCCGCTGCGCGCGGCGGAACCGGAGTTCAATACCAACGCCACGCTGATTTACTTCGACGCGATCGGCAACCAGACGATGGACCCGCAGGAGCCGCAGAACAACAGCAGCTTCGCGCAAGGGCCGCTGATGTCGGTGTATGACTCGCTGATCCAGTTGGATGCGGCCGGCAATCCGCAACCCGGACTGGCGCGGTCGTGGCAATACAACAAGGACCTGACCGTATTCACCATGAAGCTGCGGTCGAACGTGGTGTTCCACGACGGCACGCCCTTCAACGCCGCCGTCGTGCTGCGCAACCTGGAGCGTTCGGCGTCAATCGGCAGCAAGGCCGGGGCCGCCACGATCGAAACGATGAACCACATCGCCGCCGTCGAAGCCGAGGGCGACGACACCGTCCACCTGAAGCTGAAATCCCCGAACGGGCAAATGCCGTATCTGCTGGGGTTTCAGGCGGGGATGATGATCAGCCCGACCGGGTTCGGCGACAACGCGTTCGGTGCCGCGGTCAAACCCATCGGCACCGGCCCGTTTCGCGTGCGCAGCTTTGAATCCAATCTGAAAACCGCGATGGTGCGCAACGACGGCTACTGGGGCGGCATCGCCGGCCGGCCCGCCGCCTACGAACATCATTTCGTCCCCGACTCACGCGCCCGCCTGAACGCCGTCCGCTCCGGGCAGGCCAATCTGGCGCTGATCGAAGGCCGCCAGATCGGCGAGGCCAAGGCCGCCGGCTTCACCGTCCAGGTGAATGAAAAGAACAGCACCTGGGAAATCCAGGCGAATTTCTCGCGTGAGAATGTCGGCAAGCTGAAAGTCCGACAGGCGATGATGCACGCGATCGACCGGCAGGCACTGGCCGATGCATTGGGCTTCGGGTCCAGCAGCCCCACCTTGCAATTTTTCGCCAGTTCGTCGCCGGCCTATGTGAAGGAGTATGACAGCCTCTACCCGTTCGATCAGGCCAAGGCGAAGCAACTGCTGACCGAAGCCGGGTATCCCAAGGGCGTCGATATCACCTGGCTGCTGCTGAACACCAACGAATACAAGCAGATCGGCGAAGCCGTGCAGTCGATGTGGGCCGAGGTCGGGATCCGCATCAAGTTCGACATCATCGATGTGTCGCAGTTCTACACCTTCCGCCGCCCGCCTCAGCGGGGCGACATCCTGATGGTGCGCTGGGGCGGCCGGCCCGACCCGTTGCAGACCTTCCAGGAGACGTCCGGCAGCACCGCGGTGCCCTGGGGCGCGGCGGTGCCCGAGATCGACACGTTGATCGCCCAGGCCCGCGGCATGGACCCCGCCGATCCGGCACGCTTGGGTGTCCTGCACAAGCTCGGTCGCGTGACGACCGAGAACGCGTCGCATATCTCCCTGATGACCCGGTCCGCGGTCTATGCCTACAAGCCCGGATGCATCATCAATCTGCCGCCGTATCTGCCGACCGGCAACGACCGCACCAACGACACGAAAATCGGGGCCAAATGCAAGTGACTCTCCCGTCAGTGCCTGTCCGGAAACATAGTGTGCCTTTTCAGCGGGCTACCATGAGGCGGCTGGCAGGCGCGGCCCCGAAAGCGATGCGGGGCCATCGATGAGGGGCCGCAACGCACCAGACGCCCATGGTAGCCCGCTGAAAAGGTGCATTATGTTTCCGGACAGACACTCAGGACCGACACCGACATGAACGCGCTGCGATACCTGTTCCGGCGAGCTGTTTCGACCGTCCCCATGCTGGTGTTGGTCGGGCTGATCACCTTCCTGCTGATCCACATCACGCCCGGCGATCCGGCATCCGTGGTGGCGGGCGAAAACGCGTCCGAGGAAGCCATCCAGGACGCGCGCCGCCGCCTGGGACTGGACCAGCCCTTTCTGGTTCAGTTCTGGACCTGGCTGTTGCGCGTGTTGCAAGGCGATCTGGGCGTGTCCTTCACCAGCGGCAAGCCGGTGACGGAACTGATCTTCGACCGCATGCCGATCACTCTGTCGCTGACCGCCGGCGCCACCCTGATCGGGCTGCTGATCGCGGTGCCGCTGGGCGTGTTCGCGGCGACAAGGCGCGGGTCCTGGATGGACCGGGTCACGATTTTCGGCACGTCCCTGGGCATCGCCGCGCCGGAGTTCTTCATCGGCCTGCTGCTGGTGCTGCTGATCGCCCTGCAACTCGGCTGGCTGCCCGCCACCGGCTACATCCCGTTTGCCGAAGACCCGGTCGAGTGGCTGCTGCGCCTGACCTTGCCGTCCATCACCCTGGGCCTGGGCGTGGCCGCCGAACTGGCGCGCCAGGTGCGCGGCGCCATGATCGACGTGCTGTCGCGCGACTATATCCAGACCGCGCGCGCCAAGGGCCTGTCCACCCTGTCCATCATCGTCAAGCACGGGCTGAAGAACGCGGCGATCCCGGTGGTGACCGTGCTGGGCTTGCAAGTCCGCCGCCTGCTGGGTGGGACAGTGATCGTGGAGCAGATTTTCGCGATGAACGGCGTCGGCTCCCTGGCCGTGCGCGCGGTGTTCCTGCGCGATCTGCCGGTCCTGCTGGGGGTCGCGCTGACCACCGCGGTGATCGTGCTGCTGGTCAACCTGATCGTCGATATCTCCTACGGCTATTTCGATCCGAAGGTGCGGACATGAACCCGGAACCATCCGCATGAGCGCCACCACCGCCGAGGCCGCGCCTGCTGTCTCGCTGCCCCCTGTCAGCACGTTCTTTCAGCGTTTCTGCAAGAACCGCACGGCGCTGATTGCCGCGATCATCCTGCTGATCATCGTGCTGATCGCGATTTTCGCGCCCTATATCGCGCCGCACGACCCGGCGCGCAGTTCGTTGCGCAACATTCTGAAGCCGCCCGGCGCCATGTATTGGTTCGGTTCCGACGATCTGGGCCGCGACGTGGCCAGCCGGCTGATGTTCGCCTCTCGCCTGTCGCTGGTGGCCAGTCTGCAGGCCGTGGGCATAGCGCTGGTGATCGGCATGCCGCTGGGGCTGATTTCCGGATATGTCGGGGGTTGGGTCGATACCATCATCTCCCGCTGCAACGACGCGCTGATGAGCTTCCCGGCGCTGATCCTGGCCGTGGTGATCGTCGGGCTGATGGGTCCCAGCCTGACCAACGCCATGACGGCGATCGGGCTGGTCTACGCGCCCCGCATCATGCGCGTGGTCCGCGGCAGTACCCTGAGTGTCCGCGAGGAAGTCTATGTCCGCGCGGCGCGTGCCACCGGCTGTAGCGACGCGCGTATCATCACACGCCATGTGCTGCCGAACGTCACCGGCCCGCTGGTGGTGCAGGCGACCGTGCTGATGGGCCAGGCGTTGCTGGCGGAAGCCGGCCTCAGCTTCCTCGGCCTCGGCACCCAACCCCCGGAAGCCTCCTGGGGCGCCATGCTTGGCACCGCCTTTCCCTACATGGCGCAATCGCCCGTGCCGACCATCGCCGCCGGCGTCGTCATTTCGGTGACGGTGCTCTGCTTCAACCTGATCGGCGACGGTATCCGCGATTCCGTTGGCCGCATGCGCCGCTCGGGAGACTGACGTGTCGGACAACACAGCGCCTCTTCTGGAAATTCGCGACCTGTCGGTGCAGTTTCCGTCCCCGCATGGCTGGCTGACGGTGGTCGACAAGGTGTCGTTCAACGTGGGCCGCAACGATATCGTCTGCGTCGTGGGCGAATCCGGGTCCGGCAAAAGCGTCACCATGCAGGCCGCCGTCGGGCTGGTGCAACCCAAGGGCGGGCGCATCACCACCGGCAGCGTCCGGTTCGACGGGCAGGAACTGGTGGGCATGGGCAACCGCCAGATCAATCGTATCCGCGGCAACGATATCGGTTTCATCTTCCAGGAGCCGATGTCGAGTCTCAACCCCGCCTATACCGTGGGCGAACAGATCGCCGAGGTCGTCCGCCGCCACCGGGGCGCGTCTCGCGCGGATGCCTGGAAGCGGGCGGTGGAGGCATTGGATCGGGTGCATATCGCGTCCGCGGCCAGTCGCGCGGCGGAGTATCCGCATCAGTTTTCCGGCGGGATGCGCCAGCGCGTGATGATCGCCATGGCGATTGCCTGCGATCCGAAACTGCTGATCGCGGACGAACCGACCACGGCGCTGGACGTGACCATCCAGGCGCGCATCCTGGAATTGTT